>NZ_QUDI01000020.1:0-95536 GCF_003477465.1 Parabacteroides sp. AF48-14 | reverse complement strand
CTTATTTTTTCTGTCCCTTAAAGATAAGAATTCTATTACTCTTTTACAATTTCTTCTTGGGCTTTTTCACACAGTCTCTGAAACGAACGGCAAAAGAGAGCCTGCGGCACGAGTAGAGATGCACGGCCGTGCATCTCTACACACCCATAAATCATCATTTATCATTTCAAAACAATATCAAAATAATCTGCACTAAATCGCATGGATAGATACGGAGAAGAATACATCTTGTCGGTTTTGATGGTTTCGCCGGAAGACAATTATATGGTGGAAATTGTCTTCCCCGGCGCACTGGCCACCAACTACGGAATCTGTCTTCCTGCCGTGCGGGAAATGAAAGCTGCGGCCGGAATCGTAATAGGAGAACTGCGTTTGACGGAGCGTTTCTTTCAACCACTGCGAAAGCTATAACCGATCTGTCCGGTGGCTTTTCGGGCGCAGAGGGAAAATCAGAATCTTCTGCGCCCGTTCTATGTATCAAGACTTAAAAGATTTATTTGGAAAGGAAATTCCTTCGGTCAAGAAGTTTAACCTTAAATTGAGTACATTGCCCGCCGAAAAACACCCCTTCTATTACAAGGCGGCCTACGACGCCGCTTTTACGGAGTGGGACACGCTTGCAAAAAGTTACCGTACATTTCTCACAAACCTGTTGTTGCACGACAAGCAACATACAGCCGACTACCTGCGCCGGCACACGGTGTTCGGCACGCTGGTCTACATCCTCCGCGAACCCGTCTTACTTCGGCGCCTGCTCTCGCTATCTGAAGGAAAAGGCAACGGCGGCGTCCCGTCATACAGGCATCTGTCTTTCTGCCTGCTCCTCGCTTTCGACTTCTCCGAAACAGTGGATTACCTGAGCGACAAACTGCGCATAGACTCCGCCACAACCGACGACCTATGCGACCTGATGGACCTGGCTCGTTTAGATAATGAGCCGGGACACCTCCGGCCGCACACGTTGTATTAGGTGTCATTATCATCATAAAATGATAATCACTTTATGATAATAATGATATTTTTCTTATATTTGATGTAGTCTGAAGGTATTTAATTGACTACAAATAGATTAAAAGAAACTCGCATGAGAATAGGCAACGGATAAGAAATTGGTAAAGTGCTTTGATACACTATATTTCTCATGCTGTCAAACAACTCTTATTTGTTTGCAAATATAATATTATTGCAGGTAAAAATCAAAAATAACGAGGTTTATTTTCATTTTTGCCTGCTGATATTTGTTCCGGATTGTCGGATACGATATATTTGTAATTAGGATTCGTACCGTGTTCCAAGCGGTTCATAAGTAACGACTTGCGGAGTTTTGGCAACAAGGGGATGCGGCTCCGTTTTATAGAAATGACTTATGCAAACCGACTTATCCATTTACAACAGTCTTCGCCCTTCCTTTATAGAAGGCGTTCACGCCGTGAAGTTCAATGCTTTGTCGGCGGTCATATCGCGTTACCGGGATTATGCCCGCAGTTCCGAACAAATAAAAGCGTACTCGGGAGATTCTCTGCTGATGCGGGACATCGCCTCCTTGCTTGACGAAGCACCCCGTCCCATAACGAGGGAATACCAGGATTTCACCCCGTTCCTGCTTCTTCTGATGCTTTCGGAGGAATTTCATGTCGTCCATTACGTCGAGCGTCTTGTAACGTGGTATTTCGGCTACTGTTGTGTCGATGAACTGCGGACGGTTTGCACCATTCTGTCCGAGTGTTCCTACCCGCATCACGACACGCTGCGGCTGCGGTTCAAGAATTACCTGCGTGAAGCCCGTAAGACATTGGGTATGCCCGTTGAATGTAACGCTGCTGTCATGCTGAAAATGCTCGACGCCTCTTATGAACATCTCACTCCCGCCGATGTCGGGGAGTTCGAGGAGCTGTTGCACCTGGGGGACGATTACGAGTTCATCTCCCGTGTCAAATCGAATTATCTTGCCTCGGATAACGTCACGGAACTCGCCGGGGTTTGCGGGTATTCCAGCACGATTACCTTCCGCCGGCGTTTCCAGCGGGTTTTCGGCTGCTCGGCCTCCTCGTGGTTACGTCAGCGCCGTATCGAACGTATCGGGGAGTTGTTGCGGACGACACACTACACGTTGCAGGAAATAGCCTACATGTGCGGTTTCTCCGCCCAATCCCACTTTACGGACTTTTGCAAGCGGAATATGGGGAGCAATCCCACTTCCATCCGCCAGGAAGGTCGGATCTGACATTAAAATCGGCTCCGTGATAAAAAAACGAAGAGAAAGATAAAAATCGTAATCCGCCGGTTTTTCGATTCGCTAACTTTATACGCGAAAGTAACAAGACGGATTATGATTGCATTTATAGAAAAATTAAACAGCGAAGTCCTGCGGAGTATCGAACGTATCGAATCGCGGGATACCGACGTGTTGAAAAAGTCGCTTGAAGCGTCACGTGTCCTGGGAGAAGCGTTCGACCGTTTGAAACAATATATCATCGGCTACCGTTTTCAAAACGATGACGAGGAAATAAAGTTCTTCAAAGAAATCAAACCTCGTCTTTTTTGCCGTCTGATCTATTACCGCAAGCTCTACAATATCGAGATGAACCGTCCGGTAGGAAGTATCGAGGCACAACGGGAGTACCTGGACGCCCATGTTCGGGCCATCAACGCGTACACGCAGAAACGCCTCGACTTTATCCGCTATTTCCGCAGCGGCGCTACACACCTGGACAGCCTCTATTTCCTGCGCGGGCAGACCGACACGGAGCAATACCTGGAAACCTTCTACTATGAACTCGACCCGCAGTTTTCGACAAACGCGGATTTCAAGGTGGCGAAAATCCTGGCCAACGATATGTTGTCGGTTTATCTTATGGGCGAATTGGAATCACTGGAGAGCACGAACCTCCGGAACATGGTTCTGCCATTGCCTGACGTGCGTCCGACATGGCAGGACTCGAAGACGGATCTGACGGAACTTATTTACCTGCTCGACAGTAAAGGCTGTTTCGGCAATGTGCCACTCACGCAACTTGCCAGCTACATTTCCAACGCTTTCAACGTACACCTCGACATGAACCTTTCGAGGACATTCTGCGATATGAAAATCCGAAACAACCCGACACCGTGGCTTGACAAGGCGAAAGAGGCCCTGCTTAAACGTATGCAGACGTGGAAGCGAAACAAGAAAAACGGCAATTCCGAGTAGAACATGAACCGGTAAAGCACTCTATTTCTTATAGAAGCACTGATAATCAGCGTTGTATATAACAAAAGAACCGAGGTCGGTTTTCCCCCGTAACTCTCGAAAGGAACTTTCCCGAACGCCCGTATTTGCACCCGTATAAGGAGCCGATACGGGTGTTCCGTTGTAGCCCCGTCCGGATTAGAACACCGTTAAGCGTTGAATCACAGTATGCTATCGCATTTCTGCCAATAAAAATACCGAGTACGGGCCGCGGATTTCGGTAAAAAACACTGCCTTCTTCACCGCATGAACCGTTGAGAATCAGTTCACTGCAAATTATCAAAAAAAAGTCGTACCGACATCGTTTTAAGCTGTCCATATAAGCCCGACCTTTGTAACAGACTAAAAAACAAAGGAGTATGAAAATCATAGTGATCAGTTCGCGAGCCTATAACGAGCTTGTCGGGCGTATAGAGAAAATAGAGGCTGCAATCGCCTCTCTCCCTGAAAAGGGGCGTGCATGGAATAAGGAGTATATAAACGACGAATGGATGGACGGCGAGCAGGTCTGCCGTTACCTGGGCATCAGCGGGCGTACCCTTCAACGCCTCCGCTCGGATCACGTGATCACCTATTCGGCCATCAACCGGAAGCTGTATTATTCCCTCACGGAAATCCGCCGTGTGCTGAAGGAGCGTTCCGTGCGGCGCAAAAACCGACCAAAGGAGTAGGCCATGTTTCTGGATAAGGAATATTTCGACGGATGGATGCAGCGGCTCTCGGAACGGCTGGAACGTATTGAGAAGCTGTGCGCGGGGGACGTGGAGCAACCGCTTTCCATCCTGCCTGACGGGGAGCGTCTTCTGGACAATTACGACCTGTGCCGTATGCTCAATATCAGCAAGCGCACACTCCAGCGTTACCGCACCTCGGGAGAGCTGCCTTACGAGATGATCTATCACAAGACCTTCTACCGGGAATCGGACGTCCTGCGGTTCATCGAGCGTAACTTCAGTAATTTCCGCAAGCTGAAAAAGGATCGTCCTGCCGGTTCCGGTTAGGCCCTGTCCCGAGAGTCCGGCGTCATGGAAAAACGCGGAGATACATGGAATAAGGCACGACAAGGCGGTACAACCGTTCGATATTTGCCGTAAAATCAGTATGTTTGCACTTGGAAGCCTATATAATAATGAACAATGAAAGAAACAGATAAAATATATCCTGCCGACAAAGGGGAGGAAGAGCTACTGCATAACGTGCGCCATATCTTGCAGGAAGCGCGCGCGAAGGTGATACATCATGTCAATTCGACCCTCGTGAGGGCTTACTGGCAGGTAGGGAAATACATAGTGGAGTACGAGCAGCAGGGAACCGGCCGTGCCGGATATGGCAAGGCTGTCATCAACACCCTTTCCAGGCGGCTCGTGGCGGAGTTCGGAAACGGGTTCACGGCCACCAACCTGCGGTACATGAGGCAGTTTTACCAGTGCTACCCGAAATATCACACGCTGTGTGATAAATTGAGCTGGTCGCATTGCCGCACGCTTCTCAAGGTGTCGGGCGATGCCGCCCGTGATTTTTACCTGCACGAGTGCGTCAAGGAAAACTGGAGTGTCCGGCAGCTCGACCGCCAAATCAACACGCTTTTCTATGACCGCTTGCTGGCCAGCCGAGACAAGAAAGCCGTGAAAGAGGAGATTTCCCGTACCGAACCCGGGCGTGTCGAACCCAAAGAGATCATCCGCGACCCGTATATCCTGGAGTTTCTCGGTATCCCCCAGGGAGAGCATTTTCTGGAAACCGATCTGGAGCAACTGCTCATCAGCCGCTTGCAGCGCTTGATGCTCGAACTCGGGAAAGGCTTCGCCTTCGTCGCGCGACAGAAGCGTATCTCCTTCGACGACAAGCATTTCTACATCGACCTGGTCTTTTACAATTACCTGGCCCGCTGTTTCGTTTTAATAGACCTTAAATCCGGGGAGCTGACCCATCAGGATTTGGGGCAGATGCAGATGTATGTCAATTACTACACCCGTGAGTTGATGAATCCCGGGGATAACCCTCCGGTGGGTATCGTCCTCTGCGCGGAGAAAAACGACGCGGTCGTCCGTTATACGCTGCCCGAAGATGAAAAGCAGGTCTTCGCCGCCCAGTACATGACCTATCTTCCCACGCAGGAGGAGCTGCAAACACTCTTGCAGGAAGTGTGACAACAACGCTCATGGGCATATGAAAAAAGCCGACGGAAATCTGTACTTCCGTCGGCTTTTCGCTTACATCTTAATCCCTTTCTTTGCGGGGCCGTTCTCCGGCGGGCTGCCCACGCCCGCGATCACGATGCGCCCCCCGGAGGCGTCGGCAATCTGCCGCAGCCGGGAAGGAATACGGGCCGCCGTGTTGTCTTCCTTCGGGAGCTCTTCCGCCGTGTCATGCCGTTCCCGGCACACGTCGTTATCCTCCTCCGCCTCCTTTCCCTCGCTCTCTTCTATCGGTTTGAGGCTTTGCTGTATCCTGCGGTCTATTTCCGTCAGGTCAGTTTTCAGGGCCGTCAGTTCGGGCTCCTTGCGCCAGGAACTTTCCACCACTTCCCGCAGGACGGGAATATCTTTCTCCAGTTCCTCGTTCTTTTTCCGGAATTTTTCCAGTGTCGGCTCGATGGTCGCGAGCGCGTGGATGAAGTTCATCGCCGCCAGTCGCGGGTCGGAGGCGATATTCCCGTAGTTATACTGGTATAGATAATCCCCTTCACCCCGGACATAAAAACGGTTCTGCACCAGGTCGAGCCCGTCTTTCCCGGTCGTTTCGCTCTGGACGAGCAGTTCGAACCCGTAGAGGCTCCCGATGGGTTCGAGCCTGTCGAGCGTGCGTGCCGTTTCGGCGATACGGTTGAGCTGTTTCCCGATGAGCTTGGGGTCGGAGGTTTCCAGCCCGTTCAGTTTCACGGGATTGCGGTACGAGCCGTCCTCGTTGAACTCGACGCGGGCCTTGAAGTGTTCCAGATCCTTGCCGATACGCCGTATCAGGTCGTTGTTCTTCTCTATCTTCTCCGTGATCTGCTCCAGCTTGTAGCGGCTCGATGATTTGCCGCGCACGAATGCCTGGCGTTCGCTTTCGAGCGTGGCGATCTTCTTCTCCAGGCGGGCCTTGTCCAGCAGGTCTGTATTTCCCGAGAGGACGGCTACATACTCGGAAAAATTCATGCCGCTTTTCTCGTCGATGGCCCCCTCGTCGATGGTACGGCTTCCCATGTTGTTGGTCTTGAGCTGGCGGATGAACAGTTGCTTGTTGTGCAACAGCCCGAACTTGTAGGCGTCGAGCGACTTCTCGACGGCGTATAATATCACGTCCACCTTGTTGTCGGCATGGAGTTTGGCGATCTCGTTCCCGGTGCGTATTCCCCGCCCGTCGCGCTGCTCCAGGTCGCTGGGACGCCAGGGGCAGTCCAGGTGGTGTATCGCCACGCAGCGTTTCTGCGCGTTCACTCCCGTCCCGAGCATCTCGGTCGATCCGAAGAGTACGCGGATTTTTCCGGCGTTCATACCGGCGATCATCTCCTTGCGCGCTTTTTCCGAGGTCGCCTCCTGGATGAACCGCACCTCGCTTTGGGGTATGCCGTAATCCTCCGCGAGTTTACGCCGTATCTCGGAATAGACGTTCCACCCCGCTCCGGGTTTGTAGGTTCCCAGGTCGGAGAATACGAACTGCGTACCTTTGTACGCCTCGAAACGGCGGTAGTAACCGGCAATCATACGGGCGCAGTGGCTCGCCTTGTTGTCCACGTGGTCGCTGTATAGTTCGGGGTCTATCATACGCATATCGAGCGACATCTTGCGGGCGTAGTCTGTGGCAATGAGCATTTTCGCCTTTTCCTCCCGCTCCGAGAGCGGCAGGCGGCCCAGGAGCGTGGCATCGCCCGATTTGGCGAATTGCACCAGCCGTTCTATGAACTCCGTCTGCTGGGGTGTCGGCGGGATATTGTGCAATATCTCGTTCTTTTGCGGTCGGTCGATCCCTATATCCTCCGCCGAGCGGTAATCTGTAATCTCGGAGTAGAACATGGCCAGTTCGGGAACCTTGATGAAATATCGGAACCGTTCTTTCTGCACGACCTCGTTGGTCACGGAAAACTCGTAGTCGATGGTTTTCTTGGCAAATATGGCCGCCCAGGCATCGAAGGTGCGGATATTCTGACGCTCCAGTTCCTTCGGGCGCAGGTACTTGAAAAGCAGGTACAGTTCCGTGAGCGAGTTGGAGATGGTCGTTCCCGAGAGGAACGTCGCCCCCAGGTCGCGGCCCGTGCGCTGCTGTATGGTACGCAGCGCGAAAAGCATGTTGAGCGCCCGCTGCGACCCCTCGGGATTTCCGAGGCCCGCCACCCGGTCATGCCGGGTCGTGAAAGTCAGGTTCTTGAATTTGTGGCTCTCGTCCACGTAGAGGTGGTCGATACCCATGAGGCGGAAGTCCACGGCGTCGTCCTTGCGTGTTTCCAGCGCGTGCGCCACCTTCTGCAACTTGGCTTCCAGGTTGGCCTTGCGTTTCTGACACCCTTTCATCATGGCGCGGGAAACGTCCCTGCCTTGTGCTTTGAGCACTTCGAGGTTCTCCTCCACACAGTCCAGCTCGGCCTGCAATATCTCCTGCTGTATCTCCGGGGACTGGGGTATCATGCCGAACTGTTCGTGCGAGAGGATCACGGCGTCCCAGTCGTTGTTGCGTATCTCCCGGAAGATGCGCTCACGCTTCCGGGGCGTGAAATCCTCCTTGCCCGGGTAGAGGACTTTGGCCA
This sequence comes from Parabacteroides sp. AF48-14, assembly GCF_003477465.1. NCBI lineage: Bacteria > Pseudomonadati > Bacteroidota > Bacteroidia > Bacteroidales > Tannerellaceae > Parabacteroides > Parabacteroides sp. AF48-14. Next base: position 87,581 of record NZ_QUDI01000020.1, on the reverse strand, counting down.
TCGGGTAAGCGGTGCAGAACGTCCGGGCTATTTCATGGATGTTGGCTTTCAGCCCGATAATCATGGGTTTATTGGCCAGCCCGAGGCGTTTCTTCTCGTAGGCCCCGCAGCACATGATGAGGGTCTTTCCGCCGCCCACCTCGTGGTCGATTATCCCGCCGCCGAGCAGTTTGTCCATCCATATCGCGTCCTTCTGGCTGTCATACAGATTGTCTATTCCCAGCCCCTTGAGGTCGAGGTCGGGGAATTCCTGGTGCGTCCCGTCGTACTTCGGGCGCACGTAACAGTTGAAAGTACGGTTATAGAGGTCTGTCAGGCGGTCTTTGAAGTCGGACGACTGCTCGCGCAGCCATTCGGGGAAAGCACCCCGGATCTCGTCTATCTTGCTGTTGGCGAGCTGTATGGCCTCCCCGTCACGCACTTTGACCTCCCGCCGTTCGCCGTCCACCCATTTGAGGACGGTCTTGGTGATGTCGGGCGAAGTGTTTTGCAGGGCGTGTTTCAAAAGGTGCAGGCCGTTGTACTTACGGGTCTGCGCGCTGACGGCATACTGCTCCGTGATCTTCACGTTCGTCGCTTCCGCCTTCACGCCGTACTCGTCCAGGTTAGAGGCGAAGGTGATCTTCACCTCCGTATCGAAGAGCGAGGAGGCGAAACGCTCGTAAATACCTTTTGGAATCCACCGTTCGCCCAGGTTGAAGTCCAGGTCGTCGAAAGCGATGGGTTTGGGTGTCGCCTCGCGCAGAGCCTCCAGCGATTCCCGGGCCGGGGCGTGGTCGGGATTCTCCCGCAGGAACGCCTCGATCCGTTCGGCTTTCCCGATGACATTGCCGGCGATGAACTTGTCGGCAACCTCGTAGCCGTCCGTTTCCGGGTTGTAATAGATACGTCCTTTCAGTTCCCCGAGTATTCCCTCCACGGTAGTTCCCGTGAGCGAGGCCATGTAGTGCGGTTCCACCCGGCCGTACTTGTTCAGGCTGGCCACAAGGGCCTCCGAAGCGTCGTCGGCGTGCGTGATCTCATCGGGATTGAAGGCCACGGGACGCTCGAAGATGTCGGCTTTGCGTGCCTTGCCGTCGATGTAACGCTCCAGCGACAGAATCTCCGTCCCCCGCGCGTCCATCTTGATCAGGTCGAGGTTGCGTTTGTCATTGAGCCGTCCGAAGCGTTCGGTGAAATTGTCGTAAAGCCGGTTGAGCATCTCCCGCAGGGCGGGGTTCGCCGTCAGCGTTTCCGCCTCGTTGTTATAAAGGTGGTAATAGGCATCGCGTATCTCGATATACATGGAGGCTTTCGTCCGTTGTGCAGGCGTGAGTTCCAGCGGGTGGAACATGGGTTGCAGGGATTCAGTCTCCCGCAGGTAGCCGACCCGGTTTTGTCCGTCCGTGACGAGTGTTCCCTCGCGGAAATAGGGGGCGACCTCCCCCTCGAACGGTCGGGGTTTCATATCCGCCTCCCGTATCTGCGGCATTTCTTTACCGGGTTCTTCCTCCTCCGGATTGTCCGGCGTGTCGAACAGGCCGCCCGTTCTCGGCGTACCGGCGGCTTGTTTCCGTTTGCCTTTCGGGGCTTCCGTCGGGGGGCGTACCGCCTGCCGTTCCCGCTGTTCCGGGGTTTCCTGCTGCCGGGCGCTTTGTCGGCGCAATTCCGCCCTCCGTTCCGGGGTAAGCGACATCATCATCTCGTAAAAGCCGTTGATCGGCGGGTTGTCCTCCCAGTTCAGGGAGGCATACAAGTCTTCGGGATCACGCTCCGGTGGCGTCGTTTTCGGCATTTCGCTCTTCTGTTCCTCCGGAGAGGAGGCCGGGGCGAATAATGAGGGTTGTCGGGGCGTCTTCCGCTTTGCTCCCCGGCGGCTGTTCCTTTTCTTGGATATACCGAGTTCTGCCTGCCGCCGCTCCTCGGCGCTGAAGCCGAACAGATCGTAGAGCGTCAGCAACGGTTCCTGCTGCACATTTACCGGTTCGGCAGCTTGGGTGGCAGGTACGGGAGCCGCCGTTTCCACCGTGTCGAAAAGCGACCCGGCGAAGCCCTCCCGCGGTTTCGGTTCCGTTATTCCGCCCACGTGCTGCACGGGAGTATCTGCCATGCCGAAATCTTCGGGTTTCGGCGGGTGCTGCTCCCACAAGCGATTCTCCCGCTCCTTCGACCAGGCCCCGAAGTCGGCCAGATCCTCCCCGGTCGGTTCTCCGGCGGGTGTGGCAGCAGAATCCGGTAACACTTGTCCGGGTTTGTTTTCGATTCGGGTAATCTCCCCGGTTTCGGTATCGACATGGTAGCCCTGTGCCGCCATTTCGGCGACGACGCGGCGTTTTTCCTCCTCTTCCCGCTGCTGCTGAAGGTTACGGGCATCGGCGATAATCTCCTTGACGATTTCTCCGGCAAGGCGGGGCTCGTGTCTTTCGGCACGCTGGCGTTCCGCCTGACGGGGACGGGACAATTCCCGCTCCGGTGTACCGGGTGTCTGTTCCGGAGCATGTTCCAGGCAATAACTCTCGTTGAAATGCCGGTTGAAATCCTCCGAGAGCATACGCCGCATCTCCCGGTCGATGCCGTCCACGCCCTCCGCGTGGGTGAACTCCATCGCCGGTTTGCCGTAGGGGTCTTTGCCTACTTTGGCCTCGGTATGGATCACCCTGTCGAACGACTGGAAAAGGTTGTTTATCCGGATGCCGTTCGACAGCTTGCGGGATTCGATGAAATCCCGCTGCCGTTCGGACAGTTCCCCCGTGGCGGCTTTCTTTTGCAGGATAACCAGGTCGCTGCCGACCTCCGTCCCCGCGTGTTCTGTAAAGAGGTTGTTCGGCAGCCGGATGGCCGATACGGGCTCGCAGCGGTTCATCAGCCACTCGCGCACGGGGCGTCCCTGCTCGGCGTTCAATACTCCCTGCGAGGTGATGAATGCCACCAGGCCGCCCTCGCGTACCATATCGACGGACTTCATGAAAAAATAGTTGTGCAGCGCCCGTGTGCCTTGCCGCCGCACGGGGTCGGTATGGGTGGAGAAGAACGGGTCGAAGAGCGCCACGTCCCCGAAAGGATGTTGCTCACGGCCACGTCGTAGTAACCGGCGTATTTAGGTTCGATGCGCTCGAATCCCTGTACCCGCACCCGTTTTTCGGGGTGCAGGTGCTTCAGGATCAACCCCGTGGCGGGGTCTTTCTCGAAGCAGGTGATCTCCGCATAGGGGTCGTGGAAATCCACGGCATTGACGAAAACCCCCGTTCCCGCACTGGGGTCAAGAATACGTTGGGGGGCGATCCGCGTATCCCATATCGCCTCCACGATGGCGTCTGCCACTTTCGGGGGCGTGTAAAAAGCCGTCAGGACGGAGTTCTTGATCCCGTCCATGTAGCGCTTGTATTCCCGTTCGTCGGAAGTATTCGCCCTGATGACCTCGTGCAACTCGGCCACGAGCGTTGCCATGCCGTCCTTGTCCGGTTTCCCGGTGGGGTTTTCCAGCACTTCCTTGATGGCGCCGAAGCCGCTGTATGCGCCGAGTGTCCTTTCTTCTTCGGGAGTCGGCGCCCGCCGTTCCCTGTCGAGCGTGAAGGCCGTCTTCAGCGCGTCGATATTCTGGCGGAGGTGGGTTTTCTTATTGAATGCCATCTTCGAGAAGTATTTGGACGGTTCCCGTCAGTTCGGTATAGAACAGTTCATAGTCGGGCGTGTTGGCGAAGTCGTCCGTGAGGTCGTACTTCTCCAGCACCCCGCGGCAGAGGGGCAGCAGGCGTAGAGCCGCCTGCCGGGCGGTATCCTCGGGAATCTCCGCCTCGAATTCCCTCCAGAGGATGTTTACCAGCGTGTTGTAGGGTGAAAAGTGCAATCCGCGGTAGAGTTCCTCGCGGGCAATTTCTTCGGCCTCGATGTGGTTACAGCCCGAACGGATCGCCTCGCTGTACGCTTGGGCGGCGCTGTCGGCCCGCTCGGCGATGAATTCACCTTCGGCGATGAGTTCCGGGTGGCTGTCCTTGAGGTAGGATAGTAACGAAAGTCCGTAATAGGACAATTCCCCCGTGGGGGTATGGTGTTGCTTGTCTGGCATGATAAGAATTTTTAGTGGTCGTTGATAATCGGGGAAGAGAAAGGCGCCCCGGGTTCCCACCCGAAGCGCCGACCACTGAAAAAATCCTTATCAAACAAGCGTATCTCGTTATGACAGGTCTTTTCCAGTGGCAAAGGTAACGATTATTTCCGTTTGTTCCTCTTTCCCTGCCTGGGAGTATCGCGCGGCTCGAAAACGAACGAGGTCTTGAACTGGTCATCGAGCGTGAGGGCCGCGTCGAACGTCCCGCCGCCGTTTTTGACGAATCCCCGGATCGTGCCGGTTTTGCCTTTGGTCAGCAGTTCCGCGAGCTGCTTGTCGGTCAGCTCCTTGCGGGCCACGGTTCTCCATACGGTCAGGCCGCAATCGGGATTCTGACACTTGGCGAGTTTGGGATAGAACACCACGGGCCTGCCGCAACGCGGGCAGGCTGTGTCACTCTCCGCGCCGTCGATTCTTGCTTCCAGCAGTTCTTTGGCGATTTGCGAGGCGAAGACCTCGATACCGCGATGGAACGTCGGGGCGTCCATCTCCCCGGTGGCGATCTTCGAGAGGGCCAGTTCCCAGCCGCCCGTCATGGCGACATCGGCGATCTTCTTGTCCCTGACCACGGCATACACGGCCAGTCCCTTGTCCGTGGGTACAAGCGACTTTTTCTCTCGCCTGACATACTCGCGGGCAAAGAGCGTTTCGATGATGGCGGCACGGGTGGCGGGCGTGCCGATGCCGGCATCCTTCATCGCCTCGCGTTCGGCCTCGTCGGACAGTTCGCGTCCGGCGGTTTCCATCGCCGCCAGCAGACTCGATTCCGTGTGAAGGGGGCGCGGCCGGGTCTGTTTCTGTTCCGTGACGCATCCTTTGACGGGCAGCTCGTCGTCTTGCACGATGTCGGGAAGGAGGGTCATGTCCTCCTCTTTCTCCTCGACAGGTTCATTCAGGACGGCCCGCCAGCCCGTCTTGACCATGATACTGCCGCGGGCCGTGAAATCATGCCCCGCGCTTTGCAGGGTAAGGGAAGTGTTTTCTTTCACGCAGGCCCCGGAAAAGGTTTCGAGCATCCGCCCCGCGACCATCTCATAGATGATGCGGTGGTCGGCATCCAGTTCGGAAGGGAGGTTCTCGGTGGGAAGCAGCGCGTGGTGGTCGGCGATCTTTTCGTTGTCCACGCTTCGGCGGGAGAGAGATGCGGTATCCATCCTGCCCGCGTATTCCGCGAAACGGGGATAGCGTGTCATGTTCCCGATGAGTGCCGGAATCTCCTCGGCCACATCTTCCGATATATAGCGTGAGCCGGTACGGGGATAAGTGATGAACTTCTTCTCGTAAAGCGACTGGGCGATGTCGAGCGTTTTTTCTGCCGAAAAACCATACCGGCTGTTGGCCTCTTTCTGGAGTGTCGTCAGGTCGTACAAGAGAGGCGGCTGTTCCCTGGCCTCCTTGCGCTCCACGTTCACGACGCGTACCGTTCGGGCGCCGATAACCTCGGCGCGGGCTGCTTCCGCCTTCTCCCTGCCGTCGAATTTCTCCGTGGAGAGGACGGTGAACTCCGTGCCCTCCTTTGCCGTGGAGAGCTTCAGCCGGAAATAGGTGGCGGGCTTGAACGCCTTGTTCTCCAGGTAACGGGAGCAGATGATCGCCAGCGTGGGGGTCTGCACCCGTCCGAGCGACCAGACGCCCCGCCCGGCAGCCACGGCAAGCGCTTGCGAGGCGTTGATACCGACGATCCAGTCGGCTTCGCTGCGGGCTTTGGCCGAGAGGTAGAGGTTGTCGTATTCGTTGCCGGGGCGGAGGTGTTGTAACCCCTCGCGGATGGCCCGGTCGGTCAGGCTGCTGATCCATAACCGCACGAAAGGGGTGCGGCATTCCAGGTAAGAGTAGATGTAGCGGAAGATCAGCTCCCCTTCACGCCCCGCGTCGGTCGCGACGATGATGCGCTCGGCCATGCCGAACAATTCCCGGAGAATACCGAGCTGCTTCACGACACCCGGGTCGGCCTTATACTCTTTACCCTCCCGAACCTGCCGGGGCAGGAGGATGAACGATGATGGCAGGATAGGCAGGTTTTCCCGGCGGAAACCCGCGATGCCGTACTGTTGGGGCATTGCCAGCCCGACCAGGTGGCCGAAGGCCCAGGTTACGGCGTAGCCGTTTCCCTCGATAAAACCGTCTTTACGGTTCGTGGCTCCCACGATGGCGGCGATCTCACGCGCCACCGAGGGCTTTTCTGCGATAATTACTTGCATGATGATTCGGATTTTTCAGTGGTTGTTTTCTTGTAGTTCTTCTTCTTTCTCTTTTTCCGGACGGGCGATCAGCCGGCGGTCGTAATAGACATGGTTGCCGTTCCCGTCGTAATACTGCCGTCCGTCGTCCGCCTCCTCCGGGGGGCTGCGTTTACCCGGCCGGAGGTACAAGGCGGCCAGCGCCGCGATCAGGAGCGGCATGGCTCCGGCCTGCATGTAGAACCATTTCATACGTTATACCTTGACACCTTTGGAGTTGCTCTTTTTGCTGCTGCGGTAATTTTTCTTCTGCGTCGGGGTGGCTTCCTGCTGTCCCTGCTTGAGCGGCTCTTTCACACCTTTGACCGCTTCGACGGTCTTGCCCTCGGAATTGACGGCGACCTGGGTACGGCTTTCAACGGCGGGTTTGACCTCCGCTCCCTGCCGTTTCGCACGGTCGGGATTCCAGCGGAAGAAGTCCATCTTGTTACGCTCGAAGTTGGGCTTGACCCAGGCGTTGAACGGCTCACCCTGCCCGTCCTTGACCATGCCCTTGATGTAGAAAGCCTTGACATCCGCCCGCTTGGAGGGATCATTCACCGCTTCCGTCCACTGGTCATAAGCCTCTTTGGGCACGGAGGCTTTGAGGATTGTCCGGTGAATCGTGAGCGTGGGCTGTCGTTCGGAGGCCGTAGTTTCCTGCCGTCCGTTTTTCTCGGCGGCCTTCTGACGGTAAATCTCCTTGTTCTCCTGGGCGTAGCGGTTGCGATCCAAACCGTCGTAGGTAAAGGAATAGTTACGTTCGGCCGCGTCGATTTGGATATAGGCATCCCGCTTATAACCCGCGCGGTGGTATATCCTTCGAGCAACACCTTGCCGCCGCCGTAGAAATCCATCTGCTTGCCTTCCGAGAGGTCGGCCTCCTTGATGCGGGCACGTTTTTCGAGTAACGAAACGGGCATGGGTTCCAGCGTGTTCGTCCATTTGTCTATCGACACGTAGCAGGGCGTGAGCTTGCCCGGCTCCAGCTCCAGGTCGATCACTTTCCCGGCGTGGCGGGTGTTCATCAGGTTCGTTTTCGCCTCCTCGTCGAGCAGCACCCCGTGGAAGGGGGCGTCGAGGTCGGGCCGTTCCTGCCAGTAATGCGGCACGACGCGCAGCGAGCCGTCCGCCTGCTCTTCGAGCGACACGCGCCCTTTGGTGGAAACACGCATCCCGTTCTCCAGTTCGGGGTTCATCTCCACCAGCCCGTTGGATTTATGTCCGTAAGACATGGCTTTCAGGTGCGGCTCGATGTCCTCCATGCGGATACCTTTCTTCTCCATATCCGCCAGGTCTATCTTCGTGACGTCCAGCGGCTCGAACTGCCGCTGCTCCTGCGTCTGAAGCCGTTCGGAGGGGTCGATACGGTAATTTTCCAGAATCTCCGGGTCGAAGTCGATGCGGATAAGTTTGTTCAGGGCATTCTCCGTCATGACGAAGATACCCGTGTGGACGGGGTTCTGGGCCTGTTCCATGAACTTTTTGAAGAAGGCTTCGAGGGCTGAATCCTGCGTGTTCACGTTCAGCAGGCTCGCCACATTCTGATCCGTGGGGTCGGCGGTCTGGATATTGCCGTCCCGATCCACGCCGGTAACGGCTTGCAGTCGTCCGTCGTCGGCATTCTGAACGAGCATGACTTGTTTAGCGTCGTTCTTTACGTTTTCGTCCATAATTACGAGTGTTTTTAGTTAGCACCAATAGCGATGCGGGAACGAAAGTAAGGGGAACCGGCTGAACGTAAAAGAGTTGGAAAGGCTATGGAAGCATCGGGCACAGAAGTGGCCGCTTGTGGCGCAGGGCAGAGGAAATCGGAGAAACGGAGTGCCGGGAAGGACGGATTTGGCAGAGGGTATTTTCGTGGCTCCTCACCTTATTGTCAGGTAGTCGGGATCTATTGTTAAATGTCAATAAAGCGCATGGATAACCCGTGTTTTTTTATAAATTTGCGAAAACGGGTTTCAATATCCGACAAAACGTGAGGCATGGAAATATATACCCCAAAAACCAAGATCAAACTTTCTCCGGTGATAAGAAACGGGAGAGAATTTGTCGAAGTGACTTTCGGTAATGACAATGACATCCGCTTGTCGCTGTCGAAGGAAGAAAACGTACTGCTTGTCGGCGGCAGGGCTTATCTGCCGGCAGAAGATTTCGTGCTTGCCGAGTTCTTCGACCGCTATGTGAAAATGGCGTTTATAGACTATTCTGCCATCAAGGAAACCGCCCCCCGTAAAGAGGAAGACAAACGGCCGCCACTGCCGGAAGGCTATCTGGAAAAACTTCAGCAAGTGCGTTACAGTGACCATACCGTAAGGTATATACCTCCTATTTCCGCGATTTCCAACAGCATTTCGAGGGGCGTAAGATTGAAACGGTTACCCCCGGCGAGATAAACGACTACCTGCTGTATCTCATCCACGAGAAAAACATATCCTCCTGCCAGCAAAACCAGCGTATCAACGCCATCAAGTTCTATTACGAGAAAGTTCTCGGTCAGGAACGGCGGTGTTACAAGGTGAACCGTGCCAAACGGGAGAAGACGCTGCCCGACGTGTTGAGCAAGGAGGAAATAAAGAAGATACTCGACGCGACGGTGACAGACCTGCGCTTCTTCTGCATGTTCTCCATACTCTATTCCGCAGGATTGCGCATCAGCGAACTGCTGGAACTGAAACCCGGCGACATCAACGAATCCCGCTCCCTGATACGGGTGCGGCAGGGTAAAGGAAAAAAAGACCGCTACACCCTGCTATCAAAACCGTTGATGAAAAAGCTGACGGAATATAACAGACTATACAAACCGAAAGTGTGGCTTTTTGAACACAGACCGGGCGAACCTTTCACCGAGAGTATCGTGTCGAAACGGCTGAAGGCAGCGGCCCGGGAAGCGGGAATCACGAAACGGATTTATCCGCACCTGCTGCGCCATTCGTTCGCCACCCACTTGCTGGAGCAAGGAACCGACATCAAGATTGTGAAAGAGCTTATGGGACATAACAACATCAAGACAACGGAAAGGTATGTCCACATAGCCGACACTTTCAAAAGCAATATCAAAAGCCCGTTGGACGATCTGTTGATGGAGGAAGACGAGGTCTGATACTTAAAGAAAATAACAGCCAAATCGGCTGATAGTATAACGTTCAAGACAATAAACAACTAATAATCAAATGATTAGATATTAAAATGGAGTAAAAAAGGATTTGTGTGCGAGCTATGAAAGAAGTGCTAAACGACATATATACAGACGGTTGCAAAGAAAAGAAGTACCGCTTGTCCGATTTCTTCAATCGGTGGTGGGACGAATACGCACAGCACCCGGCGGAGTACATCACCCCCGAACAGTACAAGGCGGTGAACGCTATCCGTGTATGTCGCACAACCACTTTGGGGATAGATACATACGTTTGTCCCGATTGTGGGGAAGTACGGGAAATCAGCCATAGTTGCAAACACCGTTTTTGCCCGTCATGCGGCTGGCGTGACACGCTGAAATGGGCGGCACGCATGAAAGAAAAGATGCTGCGGGTGCCACACCGCCATGTGGTGATGACCTTGCCGCATATCCTGCTGGACTTGGTGAAGCGCAACAGGAAAGAAATGCTGAATATACTGATGCGTACTTCGGCTGAAACGCTGAAAGACTGGATGATGCACAAGTTCGGCTTGAAAACCGGGGTAATTGCCGTACTACATACCTACGGGGAAACGAAACAGCTCCATGTACATACGCACATGATTATGTCATGGGGCGGCATAGATAACGACGGTAAGATAGTCATCCCCGAACATGACTACGTGCATATCCCCTCTATCTGTAAGGTATTCCGCTACAAGTTTGAACACGCCCTGATAGAGTTGTTCGATGCGGGCAGGCTGGAGCATGACTTCCGTGACCGCATGGAGTTTATGGGCTTCATCAAAAAAGTGGCAAACAAAAAGGACTGGATAGTGCATTTGGAACCACCCATACAGATGCCGGAACAGGTGATACAATATGTGGGCAGATATTCCAAACGGGCGTGCCTGAGTGAATACAAGATTACGGCAATGGACGGCGAAAACATTTCATTCCGTTACCGTGATTACAAAAACTCACCCGACAGGAGGAACCCGGTTGAAAAGGAACTGACGCTGCATTACCGGGAGTTCTTCCCCCGGCTGCTGCAACACGTTCCACTGCGCTATTTCCGCATCGTGAGGTACTACGGCTTCTATTCCAATAAAGGCAGCCTGCCGGAAGAATACTTCGGGCAGGATGAAAGCGAGATAGAGGAAGCCGAGTTGCAACAGGCAGAAAGCGGATATGAAAACCCGTATTTCTGCGAGCGTTGCGGCCGGACGAGAGTTTACAGCCATACCACGGTAACGGGTGGCAGCATGACATACACGGTAATACTGGAGCATTGCGACATACACCGGAAAAAAGCGGCATGACAGCAACATGGGATAGCTATGTCCTGCCGTGAACAAGAACAGTGAAATCCCATGAAAAGAAAGAAAGGAGAACTGAAAAATGAATGAAATACGGATAAGAGCAGTAATGAAACGAACGGGGTGCGGGCATGAACTTCACACCTCTTTCTGCCGGAAACAGCAGTCAAAAATTGAAGTTCTATATAGTATGTAATAAAGGAAATAAAAATTGTCTCGAACATGAGGATGAACCGCCCTAAACGGTCGGCTATCCTCTAAACATTAGTTGCAGTCAAAAACGAAACAAAAATGAATGTAATATCAGAAAAAGAATATTCGTTCTCAAATGCGCTTTTTTGGAACGTAATGTTGCATCATCATATTCAAGCCTTTGATGAAGAAAGGGATGTGAATTTTGATGAAGTATGGGATGAAGAACTTGCACCAGCATTGTTAGATGAAAAGAGGTACAAGGAATATTGGGGCTGGCTATCTCAAATTGAATTGGAAACATCCGAAAATCAAGGTGAAATAGAAAATCCAAGAACTCTAACACTTCCTATCGGCAGTGATGTTACATTGACAATGGAATTTCATCCTTGTAGTACATACTATTTTTTGAATGATTTTGTAATTGGTGAGGTTAGTGGCAACTTTCATTTGAAATATCTCACATATCCAGAATTGATGCGTATTGCAGAGTTAAAATATGGAGATGTGTTATTTCATCTTCTGTTGCCTCTGTGTGCAATCAGAGAACAAGAGAAAGAGGATACACTTAATGAAATAGTCCAAAGGCTGCAACAAATCCCACTATTTCGTGAACATTCTGAGTACATAGGCAAATGTATCTTGTATGGGTTGTCAATACCAGATTCTGATATATTAGATATTCCCGAAATAGGAATTATCTGTTTAAGTAATCATTCTTATAGAAATGCTTTAAGGTACGAAGATGATAAAGAAGATATTAAAGAACTGAATACTCTTTTGTCAAAATTGTAAATATGCAACTAACAAGCGGCTTAACCTCCCCAGATAAGGGTCGGTTAGCCACCGAACATTACCCACGTAGTAAAGATATGTTTAGAACACAAATTGAAATATTTACTCCTCGCAGTTTTGGAAGAATTCCAAGACATCCCGAAGATGGTTACATGGCTGAAGATGTAACTGAATCCATAATTCATCAAATAAGCGAGGAAAAACTTATCAAGAGAGTTCAAATAAGCGATTATATTCCTAATACTGTTCTCGAAAAATTGAATCGCTTATTTATATTACGTCCTGATATTTCTTTTCGTGTATATGGAGGGGCTGACAAAAAATTTGGATATGGAGATGATTTCAATGGTTGGATCTGGATTTCCTGCGATTTGTTCCTGATGTACAAAATATCGTAATAGGCGATTTTGAATATAAGAATACTGGCTTATCTATTCTTTCAAGTTTGTCAAATCTAAAATCATTGACATTAGATATTTATGATTTAAGGGATTTTTCTTTTGTCAATACTTTGCCAAGCCAGTTGGAACATTTACATATAGATGCGGATTTGAAGAGTGGAAAGCCTGTGTTTGATTGCCAATGGCTTTTGCGCTTGAAAAATCTCCAATCCTTATTCCTTGGGAAATTAGATAAGAATCTTGAAGCTATCGTAGGTTTAAGTCAGTTGAGAAAGTTAGAATTAAGAGCTGTCAAAAATAAGGATTTGTCTTTCTTAAAACAAATGCTTATCAAGGACTTGTCTATTCTGTGGTGTGACAGTTCAAAAATAGACTTGACTGTTTTGAGTGATTTTAGAACTTTGCGCCAACTGAAACTTTTTAGAATATCCAAATTGGATGATATTTCATTCGTCAGTACACTCACAGGACTTGAAAAACTCGAATTGATTTGGTTAGCTAATATTACTAAGATACCCAACTTAGCCAATCTAAACAACTTAGCTGAAGTCTGTATTGATACGTTAAATAAGTTGGTTGATATTACAAGCCTTGTAAATGCTCCAAAATTGAGAAAAGTAAAGATGTTAAGCGTTAAAAGTATGACAAAAGAATCTGTATATGCAGTGTTGGATAATCTGAATGTGGAAGAATTACTCTGTTTTGGAGGAAAAGCAGAAATAAGCGATATACATATAAATCGAAAAAATAAAGAATAAATACGTGGGTAACAAGCGGATAAATCTCTCCGAAAAATTGATTATCCACCGGACATTAGTGATTATGAATCAAAAAAAGGAAATATTAGAAAAATTGGCTTTCATAAGACGCCATAAAGAATTTGCATCTTTTGGAGTAAAGGAACAAGAGGTATCTTATAATCCTTGTCTATCTGAAGAAGATATTAAGGAGTTTGAGCATAAACATTGTATAACTCTTCCTGATGATTACAGAACTTTTATTTCTGAAATAGGAAATGGAGGTTTCGGACCGGGATATGGATTATTGCCTCTTGATAAAGCTATTGTTGATTTCAAATTAAGAGACAAACCTAATATTTCCTTGAATGAAAAATTCCCATATCAAGATAGTTGGAATGAAGAATGGATAACCTCCTTTAATTGGAACGAGGGATACCCGGAAACGGAAATTGTCAATGCGTATATTAGTACCGCACATATTGCAGGCTGTCTGCAAATAAGTCATTTCGGACATGGATGTACATTTCTATTGGTGGTGAATGGAAATGAAAAAGGACATATTTGGTTTGATGGACGAGCTGATTATAGTGGACTTGTACCGAAATTGAAAGATGGGCAAAGAATATCATTTATAGAATGGTATGTAACCTTTCTTGATATGGAAATTGAGAACATAAATGAATCACTAACACACAGCACTACCGCTTAAAGCGGAACGCTGTCGGACATTATCTGCCCAATAATATGAACTAAAAAAAGTGATATGGAAACTAAAGCGGAAGTCCTAAAATACATGTTTACAAGAATACAAGAGATGCTTCCTGTAAATGTGGTCAAAGCAAAAAAGAATAAAGACTACTTTACTTACATAGTGGAAAACGATTGTAGTATTGAGTTTTACTTTCAAACAACCCAAGGTGGATATGCCGGTAAAAACACTTTTTGTATGGGTGTATCAGCTAAAATAAAGAATCCATATTTATGTAGTCTTGTATTAGAACCATTAAATAAAAAAGACGCTGGTGGTAACATCATTGTTTGTTTTGATAATAATATTGATTGGTTTAAGCAGCATCTAATGGATATGGATTATTTTTTCGGGAATAAGAGTGACAAGACTCCTAACGTTGAGAGATTCTTAAACGATTTGAAAAAGGATTTTTTTCCGTATATCATACCTTTTGTCAAACAATATACAAAAATTATAGATTTTTACTCAAATTCGGGTCATATTCAACATATATATGCAGATAAACAGTTTAGCTTAGGAGTAATCTGTTCTCTCTTGTGCAACCATGAAGAGTTCATTGAAGAAACTTTGGTTCCATTAGCCAAAGCAAGTGAAGGAGGTTGGATATTTAGAGAATTTTTTAAGTGCACAACTACGTTACCGATATAGTTGAGCCGATTAAGAAATATGTCGCAGAGAATAATATCCATTTTGAACAATGAGAAGAATAGAATGGGCAGATAAAAGCGGATTAATTGCTCTCGAAATGGTCGGTTATCCACCAAACATTATCCGTCAAAATAAAAAATAAAATGGAACTTGAATTTAACAATAAATCAGAATCAATTACAGCTAAGGATATAGCTGATGTTGAGCGGAAAAACAAATTTATTTTCCCGCAGGAAATCAAATCGTTCCTTCTTGCCAATAACGGAGGTCAACCAAATAAAACGATATACACTCAAAATAGTCAGGATTATGTGGTGGATTTCTTTCTGCCCATAAAGTCCACAGAATTTGAAGACTTGACGTATTCGGCAACAATAACTGATTTGAGTGATATAATCCCGAATACTGTAATACCATTTGCTATAGATCCATTCGGCAATTATTTCGTTTTTGACAAAACTGAAGGTAAAATCTATTTCTTGGAAATGGAAGAAGTAGCTCTTTCCTTATTGGCGAGTGATTTTGAATCGTTTATTTCATCATTAAAAAAGGAATGAGACGGATAACAAGCGGATCAATCTCATTTAATGATGATTATCCACCAGACATTAGCAACCCTGTAAATACAAATTATATGTTCATTGAAAAATTAAATCAATATACAGAAGAACAGATTATCGGATTAAAGAATGAAGATAATAAGTTGCGATTGTTGATAGAAGAACAACCTGACATAGAGAAATTGAAACTTCTAAAAGAAGCTATAATCAATGAAACGACAGAAGTAACATTGGTAATGCGTTCAAATAACAACAATCTGATTGCTTTCTCCTATTTTGAATGTATAAGTGACAATATAATAGGAGTTGAATCGTATAATTACACCGAGAATATTCTGAAAACAATTGAAGGAATTTCAATATTCAGAAATTTGAGGAGTATAGTTATTGATGCACTATATGATAATAAACTCTGTATTGACGAACTTGTTCATTGGAGAAACTGGAAGAACTCTGTATAAGTTTTTATCCTATAACGAAATATCAATATCCTACATTGAACAAGCTGAACAGACTGAAACGCTTAAAAATAAAAGGGTTAGATTCAAACATATTATCCTGCTTACCAAACTTGGAAACATTAACTTGTTTTAATTTAAAGGATGGGGCACATTTAGGTATTAAGGCACCAAATTTAAGAAGCATAGATATATACCGTTCTCCGAAAATATTGAATCTTAATTTTTTATTGGACTTGAAAGAACTAAGATCTATTGGTTTAGAGGGACTTAGCAATGTTGAAGAAATGCCGGATTTAAGCAGCCTTCATTCTTTAACCGGTATGTCTCTTGCCAATATGAAACGGTTACAAAGTTTTCCTTTATATCACGAGAATTTAAAAAACTTACTCTTGCAATTGCCTTTTGATGTATTGGATAATATAATTCCTGAAAATCTTCCTAACCTCAAGCATATAAGTGTAAATTTGGGAAGTGATAAAAAAAACGGAATGGTATTAGATAGATTCAAGGGTATTTGTGAAGTTGGTATATGGTAAAAAAACAAGATTGCTGACAAACAGATGAAACATTTAAAGCGGAACGCTGCAAAACATTATAACCAATCATATCATGATAACGCTATATAAACAAATTGAAACAAAAGGTCTATACTACAAGGAAATGTGGTATGAAAATGCCGATAAGGTTCTAATTGAGCATTCTGGAAAAGTTGGATATGTTGGAACTATTGCGAAAACAAGTATGACAGAGAAAGAAGCAGCTATACGTTTACAGGATTTTAGTAATGTATGTGCGAGTGAAGGATATACAAAGTTGTCCGAAAATCAATTATGTACGATAGTAGTTCAATATCTATTGAAAAGCAAGGATGGGAACAAACGGGATAAATGGTTAAAAGACAAAGTTTCAGAGTATCTAAAAGAACATTTGGGCTGGCGAGGTATAGGTGTAGTCGAAAGTTTTGCAATAGATAACGGCAAATTGAATATTTATTGTATAGTCGTGGAGGAAGAACGGGCTGTATCCGCAATCAAATCATGCCTTAAAACATATCGGCTGGATTTGACACATGCGATTATCGCCGCCCGAAACTGGGATGATGAAGGCTTTAGGGTGAAATACTCTTATAAGCCTATTAATGATTTTTCGGTGATATGATTGATTATAACAAACAGCAAACCGACTGAATAAGCGGAAGGTTGCCGAACATTACGACTCTTTTCCGTAACTTTGAAACCTCTAATGAATATGGTTATGAATAGAAACATACTCACCTTTTTAAATGAATATGCGGAAATACCCGATCCGCAATATGCCATCATGTTGCGAGGTGCTTGGGGATGCGGCAAAACGTTTTTCATCCGCCAATGGATGGAGCAACTGAAAAGCAACAGAGATGCGGACAAGTTAAAATGGCAGCCTATTTATGTCTCTTTATACGGTTTGACCACTACCCAGCAAATCACAGAACAAATCAACAAGGAAATATCCCCGTGGCTGTACAGCAAGGGAATGAAACTTGCCAAGAATATATTAAAAGCCGCCTCGAAAATCGCTTTGAAATATGACATCGACGGTGACGGCAAGGATGAAGGAAGTGTAACCTGTGACTTGGACTCCATTTTGTTGTTGAAAGAAGAAAATTCAGAAATAAAAGGAAACAAGATTCTGATTTTTGACGACCTTGAAAGATGTGATATAAAACTGGAAACCTTGTTGGGATACATCAATTACTTTTCGGAACATTGTAAATGCAAGGTCATCATCATTGGCGATGAGAACAAGATTTCCGAAAAAGAGGGCGAAAAATCTAATTTGAAATTCAAGGATTTCAAGGAAAAGACCATCGGGCGCACTTTCGAGATTAAAGTGAATATAGAGGAGACACTCGATTTTTTCATTGGCGAAATATCCGCCAACAACAGAAACCTCTTGTCTGAGAACAAAGAGCTTATCATCAAGATATTCCACGCCTCTAAATTCGATAATTTAAGAGTCCTTCGGCAATGTCTGAACGATTACCACAGGATAATCATGGCTTTGCCGGAACATTATCATGAATCTCCCAAATACAAACTTATCATAACATCACTATTGGCAAATTTTGTCGCCGTTTACTGCGAGTATAAGGGTGGAAATACCGAAATTGCGAGCCTGTTCAACAGCCTGTACAATATGTTCCCAGATAAAGAGAAAAATGAGGAGCGTGAAAAAATCCTCTCCAAATACCATTTTATAGAGATAGGCAAGCGGTTGGATATTTTCAGTGATTTTATCGTCAATGAAATTGTCTGCTATCTGGAAAGCGGGTATTTTGACACAACCTATTTGCAGCAATACTTTGCAGCCGAAGACGCAAGTTTGAATAGTTGGGACTATCTGTATGATTATTGGAGACTGGATAACGAAGAATACGAGAAACATTACGAGGAAACGGTACGGTATTACTTTGCGGATAAAAGCGTTGATCTAAAAGAATTGTTTGTCATTATATCTATACTATCGGTTTTATATAGCGACAACCTTGTTCACGTATCCGAGGAAGACATCATTGCCCAAGGCAAGCACTCCATAGACAGGCTGATGGAAGGTATCAACGACATGGAGGGTTTGTTGAATTGTAGCTCAAAGGTACATGCGGGTACAAGAAGGAATCATTCTAATATTGGTTCAGATCGAATTTTGAATGTACTGGTTGCGTATTTTCAAAAACTATTCGAGCAAAGATTTGAGAAATGTCCTAATAAAGTGTCTGCCATGCTGGAAAATCTGACGGATGAAACTTGCGAACGCCTGAATCTGGCATTGAATGATGCAATCCCGGTCAAACAGCGTCTTTATAGGGATACTTCAATATTCCAAGAGGCTGATGCGGACAAGGTTTCAAAAAGTATTTTGGGATTGTCTAACGAATCACGCAACACCTTTCTGCATTTTTTGCAGTCTCGTTATAAATATACCTCCTATGGCACTGAAATAGAATACTTGAACGAATGCTGCCAATCGGATCTGCCCCAACTAAAATTAATCAATGAGAAATTAAAGACAGAAGCGGCAAACAGAAGATTGATAGAAAAGTATTCCATTGGGAAAATTACAGACCTGATAGATGAAATTACCGCAAAAGTGAAATAGCTATTCCCGTTCATCCTCGAAAGCGATGGTCTGACAAGGGATATGCCGATGATGAATTTCATTCCGTGTGACGGCACGGACGGACGTGTTCCGTTTGTCCTTCCGCCCCGATGTCCGGCTTCGGCCATGCAGCCTGCCGGAATGGTCGGAAACGGACGCCGGGACGGGACAGCCCGTGCGCCAAGGTGCAAGCGCAAGAAAGTGAAAACCCTTTCACCCACGTTAGGGATTGCAGGGGAAAGCCCACAGCATAGCGAGGACTTGCAACGGAAAGCCCGACCCGAAGGGGAACGCCCAAACAACCATCCGCAAAAACTGCTTTTAAGCATACCTTGAAAAAAGGAAGACCGAATATTCCGAAGTTTCGTCCTTATGATATATATTTGTAATTGAACGGAAAAAATAGCTGCATATCAAGGCTTGAAGCGAAGATTACAGCGAAAAAGCAAATCACTACCTATTTTTGAAAAGAATTGCATTTATGGAAAAATACAAAGTAGATTATAGTGAGTTTTCTTATTTTAAAGGCATAACGATAGATTTTGATTCTTTAGAAGAAGGTCTTGATTATGCCCAAAGACATAATATCAAAGATGTTTTAGTCCGCTCTGAAAAGAATGATATAAAAAGAGTTGTAAACTTTGATTTTCTAAATGGGCGGGATTTTATACAAACATTTCATTGGATCGTTTCTCTTTCTAAAAGGTCGAACATTACTGGATTATATCATCTTTCAAAACTGAAAGATTTCCGTTGGGGAGTAGATAATAATTTTGACTTGGATTTATCTCTTTTTCCAGTATTAGAGAAAGTCAATATCAGTTATGATGCAAAAATCAGTGGTTGGGAAATGCTGCATCAATTAAATTGGCTTCAGCTAAGCAAAGTTAGGACAGACAACCTTTCATTTTTAGAAAAGACCATTAGTTTACAGTATTTGCGTATTATCGGAGGTTCATTTACTTCGATCGAAGGTTTGGAAAAGTGTGTCAATCTAAAAACTCTTTTTCTACAAAGGTGTACGGCTCTCACAAACCTAAAACCAACAATCGCAAGTTTGTATAATTTAGAGAGATTGAATTTAGAAGCATGCCGAAAAGTCAGTGTAGAAGAACTCAAAGGCATTGCTGTCAGATATATATCAGTAATTTGAAAAACATTGGGAGCAAAAATGAAAATACCCATCACAATCCTGCTTTTAGCAAGCCTGTTTGCCGCAAGTTGCGGAGAGCCGCCCATGCCACCGAGCGACGAGGAAATGATACGCCACTTCGCCACGCACGAGGCGGCGTTCCGTAAGGTGTACGAAATCATGGCAGAGAGTTCAGAAGGCAGTTTCCACTACCCGCCGCTTTCTCCGGAAGAGGTCATTATACTTGATTCAACAGAGCAAAGCGATACATCCCATGAAACGAATGACGAAGAAGACCTCCCGGTATATGGGCTGCTGAAGCCAGACCGAATACAGCTCGATTCCTTGTTGTCAGAGATTGGATGCGGTCTTGTCCTTGTTGACCGCAGGGAATGGGAAACGGCGGATTCGGTATATGTGAGCCTCGTTATGCCGTACTATTCCCACGGCATCGTGGACGCAGGAACATCCAAGAGTTTCGTTTACGATCCCGGATTGAGAAGCCGCCGGAATATCCGTATCACCGAACACGGCGACCTGAACGAGATCTACCGCAGGACGTACAACGACACCACGTTGTACAAGCCTGTCAAGGAAGGCTGGTACATCGAGTTAGACCATTCACGATAACCTGCAAAGAGGGACGCATGAGGATATTCCAATACATGCGCCGATTCTTCCAGATGATGGCAAGGATGCGTAAGGTCATCCATATCGTTTCTATGACCTGTCGGCATGAACAACGCAAGAACGGGCTGGTTCCGGTGGAATCCTACAAACGGGAAACAGACCGGAATCTCTGGATACGCAGCATAGGAACCCGTCATTCCACACGGTACAGCATCGTTCTTTTTACAGCTGGATGATGGTATTGCAGCCGCCCTTTGGACTTCCCGATCTGAATGACATTCCGGGGACACCAGTGTACGCAAGCATGGCAAGCCTCGCAACCGGTTCCCCACCGGGGCACTCCGTTTTTCAGCGTAATATTGTTCACGGGACATACACGTTCGCAGACACCACATCCCATACAACCATTTTCCAAGGAGAAGTTCAAGTGCGAGCGACTGAAAAAAGCATTGAACAGCCCTTTGTGCAACAGATCCGATAACCTGCAATACGGGAAAGGCTTTTTCCGTTTGCCTTTTTTCAAGTCGTCGATTATTCGTGAAGTGTAAAGCTCCGCCCGTTCCAGTATCTTCGTCCTCCTTACTGAAGATACCTCGTATTCCTTCAGGCAGTTCCCTACGGTGGGCAGGTTGTAGCCATAGTCCAGACGCACGCCTTTGCCGGACATGATTTTGTCCACAACGGACACCGCACAGCCCTTGTACGTGTAATATGTGCCTATGGAGAAATAGTACACGCCTTTCCTGAACGGATAACTTTCCAAGAACCGGCGGACAATGCCGGGCAGTCCGCCCATATATACGGGGAATATAAAACCTACGATTCGGGAGTCCGATGCGGTGATTCCAGCTGACGGTGTCATTCTGAACAGCCCGGCTCCTCCAAAAGCCGCCGCAATATCCTGCGACAATTTCAGGCTGTTGCCTGTGGCGGAGAAATAATAGATGGATATTTCTTTGTCGTTTGCCGTTTTGCTTTTATAGTCCATAACATTTATTTTTGCGACAGCAAAGTTAATAGGTCTCTTTTAAAAAAGAAGAACTGTCTTGGTTATCAGTAACTTACATTTAGGTTAGTTTTCCTGTATATCAATTTGTTGGATAAAAGAAAAATGAGAAAAAAGTTAGATTACGATTATTGTTCTGCTTCCCCTATACTGGAATGGCTGGGTGACAAATGGGCTTTAGTTGTCTTATTGAAGCTACATGAGAATGAAGTAATACGTTTCAATGAACTATACAAAACAATCCCCTCTATATCGGAAAAGATGCTATCTACTGTTTTGCGGTCATTGGTAACGGACGGATTGGTAAATAGAAAAATATATCCCACAGTTCCACCCAAAGTGGAATATTATGTATCTGAATTTGGAGAAACTTTAATCCCTTATTTAGAGCAGTTGAAACAATGGGGGCAAGAAAATTTTGAAACGATAATGGAAAATAGACGGAAAAATAAATATTGAAATTTAGTGCAAGGTACAAGTATATATCTATATATAGCTTGCACCTTGCACTAACCTTAGAATGTTTATTTTCAATGATTTGCATAATCCAAAAATAATGCGGACATCTGAACCCAAGATGTTGGCAGACAGACACCGGACAACAGCAGACAGTTTTTAAGGACTAAAAGCGTGATGGATGCAAAGCCAAAATTTCAGAAAGTGCTGATATTTAGGAATAAATAACGCTTAATTTATAATCCAAGCGGCACGATGCCTGTTCTCCTGAATCGCCCGGATACGGCTGCCGGAATCGAGCCTGTACATGAAGCCCGCCAAGTTCCCGCTCTCGTACAAGCCCATGCCGATGGTCAGGCGGCTGTTGAAGTCGGTCTGGCTGACGACGTACCAGCCGCACCGGGCGAAATGCTCCTCGTAGCCGGAACGGGTCTCCAGCAGGAAATAGAACTTGCCGTCGTCCTCGAAACGGATGACGTACTCGCAACGCAGGCGGCGTGCGATCTTGCCCAAGATGCGGCTCTCCTCCTCGATGACCGCAGGAGTGGCAAGGAAGGTGTATTAAGCGATAAAGACAGCCTCGTCCATAGTGATGATGTTTGGTCGGTTACAAATATGCGAAATGTCCGGCACACGGCAAACGGAAGGGGCGGAAAATATGCGGAAGGGCGTGCGGATATGTAGAGCTTCTCCCTGCTTTTCACCGCCCGGAACGTGACAAGGCTACAAACGTGAAGCAAAACGAGGACAAGCGGTACGGTTTTGATACACGGACATATACAGACCGGTATATTTGCAGGGAAGTATAACAATAAAAACGTATCGGGACAATGGAAATAGTAAGCATCGAGAAAAAGACCTTCGAGGAGATGAAGGAACGGTTCGGCAGCTTCTCGCAGCACGTGAGGGAGCTTTGCGCCCGCTACCGCCCGCCCGAAAAGATGAACTGGATGGACGGGGCGGACGTGTGTGAGAAACTGGGCATCAGCAAGCGGACGTTGCAGACCTACCGTGACCGGGGGCTGCTGCCGTACAGCCAGATCAACCACAAGATTTACTACCGGACGGAGGACGTGGAGGCGTTCGTGGAAGCCATGAGCCGGGAAATGACGGAGGACGAGTGAGATGGAAGTGATCACAAGGGACACGGAAGAGGTACGGGCGTACTTCGAGGCGTTGGAAGAGGGAATGAGGTACATCGACACGGTGACGGCGCACTTCCGCCCGGCGATGAACGGCGAGGTCTATCTCACGGGCGAGGACGTGTGCAGGCTGCTGCACATCACGCCGAGAACGTTGCAGGATTACCGCACGCAACGGCTGATCCCGTACATATCGCTGCCGGGCAAGACGCTCTACCGCCAGTCGGATCTGCTGCGTATGCTGGAGGAGAACTACGTGGACATGCGCCCAAAGCGCAAACGGGGGAAAAGTCCAACATAAACGCACGGGGGTGTGCATCGGGAAATGCAGCAAAGGCAGGGACACCGCATCGGAAGTTCCTGCCTTTGCCGCATTCTGCACCGGGGGAAGGCGTCAAGCCGTTTCCCGGAGGGAGCGGCGCACCCGCTTCCCGTCCTGTTTCCTGTCCTTCTTCTCCAGCACGCTCCGCTGCATGGCGGCGAGGTTGCCGGAGATCGCCCGGAAATCGGAGCTTACCATCCTGTTGGTCACCTCGGCGTAGATCTGGGTCGTGGAAATGTGCTTGTGCCCGAGTATCTTGGAGAGCGCCTCGATGGTGCCGCCGTTGCAGAGATAGATGGTCGTGGCGAAGGTGTGGCGGCTTAGGTGGAAGCCGATCTCCTTGTGGATGCCGCAGGCTTTGGCTATCTGTTTGAGGTGCCTGTTGCACACGCTGTTGCTGGGCATGGGAAACACGAGGTCGCCTCCGGCAAGCCCTTTGTAACGTTCTATCAGCTCCTTGGCAATCTCCATAAGGGGGACGTTGCTCGACACACGGGTCTTGGTGCGCCGGGTGATGATCCATTCCTCGCCGTCGAAGTCCATGCGCTGTATCTTGTCATGGGTGAGCGTCTTTATGTCAATGTAGCTAAGCCCGGTGAAACACCCGAAGAGGAACATGTCCCGCACGAGGCTGGTCTGTTTCTTGACGAACACGGCGTTAGCCAAGGTGCGCAGCTCCTCTTCCGTGAGATAGCCCCGGTCGGTCTCCTGCATCTCAAGGCTGTACTCGCCGAAGGGGTCGGTGCGGACGATTCCACGCCGCCACGCCTTGTCGGTCAGGCTGAGCAGGGGCATGGTGTATATCCAGAGGGTGTTGGCGCTCAATCCCTTCTCCACCCGCAGGTACTTGTCGAAATCGGTGATGATCTCCTTGGTCAGCTCCTTGTAAGCCATGTCGGTGCGCTTCTTCTTCTCCCAAAGGAAGGTCTTGAAATGGTTGTAAACAGCCAGATACTTGTTGTAGGTGGACTTGGCTCGCTGCCCTTTCTCGACCATCGCCTCAAACTCCCGGTTCATGTTCCCGAAGTCTTTGAGGATGCAGTTCTCCATCACGCCGACACCGAGGAAGGCGTTGCGCAGCTTCTCGGCGGTGACGAAATCCTCTTCCCGGAGGATGCGGTGGTAGTGGTTGGTGAGCCGGGCGGAGACCTCCTTCAGTTGCCCGTTTATCTCGTTTGCCTCGGCGGACTTGCCTTTCGCCTTGCCGTTCTCCCAGAGGTCGGGGGTGACGAACAGCTTGGTTCCCACTGCCTTGTCATCGCCGTCAACGGAGATTTTCACCATGATGGGGGCTTTTCCGTCCCGGTTTCTCACTGCGGATCTCTTGATGTAGAACGAGGTCGCAAACGTACTTCTCTTTGTTTCCATAACTCTAAAATTTTCGTTTCTAAAGGTAGTTACTTATTTCTTACCAAGAGCTATGCAAAACAAGGCAAAGCAATGAAACAGAACTTGTTATGCTGTATATACCCCGTTTCGGAACCGGTAGCTGTTTAGTAGCCGAACTTTGTCCGAAAGGGGTGTTTTCAGGCATTTTATGCCGGAGTCCGTTTCCACCCGCTCTGCATACAAGATGCTGACCTGCATTTATTTATGTAGAACTTTGCTTTTCTTTGCGCCTTATGCCGATTTTTTATGAAAAATATTTCACATTATCCCTCCAAACTATTGCACAATTAAAAATAATGCCTACCTTTGCACCCGCAATCGAGAGAGATTGATTATTAAAAGAAGAATGCCTCTTTAGCTCAGTTGGCCAGAGCACGTGATTTGTAATCTCGGGGTCGTTGGTTCGAATCCGACAAGAGGCTCAAAATCTTGGGCAGTTACCAGAGTGGCCAAATGGGGCTGACTGTAACTCAGCTGTCTTTCGACTTCGGTGGTTCGAATCCATCACTGCCCACAAAAAGACCTGGAAGAATATCTTTCAGGTCTTTTTTGTTTTCACTTCACCCGGATTATCCTAATCCATATGGAAAATTTCCTGCAGGGAAATAGATACCGGAGAGTTATCCGGATTTACATCCAAAAGATCGGACATATAGTCCCACCATTTTTGCACAATCAGATTATCCCCCATATCCTGGGAAGACGCCTCCCCTTTTACCTTTTGGCAAGCAAACAAAACATTGGTCTCTTTATCCCAATAAATGGAATAGTCACAAACTCCATTATCAGAAAGCATCTTTTTCAGTTCCGGCCAGATGGCAATATGGCGTCTTTGATATTCTTCCTCACATCCCGGCTTCAAATACATCTTAAAAGCTTCTCGTTTCATTGTCTTTCATTTTAGTCCTTATTCTTTGATGAGGCAAAAGTAGATATATTCAAACGAACACAATCTGGATAATTGTGCATATACTTTAAAAATTTGATACAGATAACAACAAAAAAAGCCATCCCCTGTTCATGGAGATGGCCTCTTGCCAACTAAAAATAATCTTTAGTCAAACATATGTCTGAATTTATCGAAAATCTTTTCCTTTACAGACTTCTTAGGCTGGAAGTTTGGAGAGTTTTCCAGACCGTTCATGATATCCTTTTCCGAAGGAGACAATGTCTCAGGGATATAAACGCTCACATTCACAAGCAAGTCACCCGTGCCATAGCTGTTGACGGAAGGAAGCCCCTTATTACGCAAACGAAGCACCTTACCCGGCTGTGTTCCCGGCTCGATCTTGACTTTCGCCTTCCCGTCGATAGTCGGAACCTCCACCGTGCCGCCCAGAGCAGCCTGAGGCACACTCAACAGCAGGTTATACAACAGGTCGTTTTCATCGCGTATCAATTCAGGATGCGGCTCCTCTTCGACCAAAATCAGCAAATCACCGTTGATACCGCCGTGACGGGCCGCATTTCCTTTTCCACTCATGGAAAGTTGCATGCCTTCTGCGACACCGGCCGGAATATTGATCGTGATCACTTCTTCATCGCGAACAATTCCCTCACCATTACATTCGCTACACTTCTTGGTGATGATCTTGCCTTCGCCACCACAGGTCGGACATGTTGTCTGCGTCTGCATCTGTCCCAGAATCGTATTGGCGATACGCGTGACGACACCGCTACCGTGACAAGTCTCGCAAGTTTTAGAACTATGGTCGTCCTCCGCGCCACTACCATGGCATTTGGAACACGTGACATATTTCTTCACCTTGATCTTCTTCTCCACGCCACCGGCTATTTCTTTCAGATTCAGCTTCACTTTCACACGCAGATCGGAACCCCGGTTCACACGACGCCCGCCACGCGAACCGCCGCCAAAGCCGCTGAAACCGCCAAAGCCACCGAAATGTCCGCCAAAGATGTCGCCAAACTGGGAGAATATATCATCCATAGACATTCCGCCTCCGAAGCCACCGCCCTGTGAAGCGCCTCCTACTCCGGCATGGCCGAACTGATCGTACCGCTGCCGTTTTTGCGGATCGCTCAGCACATCATACGCTTCGGCTGCTTCCTTAAAGTTTTCCTCAGCCTGCTTGTCACCCGGGTTCTTGTCCGGATGGAACTGAATAGCCTTTTTCCGGTAGGCTTTCTTTATCTCTTCTGTCGAGGCATTCTTCTCGACGCCCAGCACTTCATAATAATCTCTTTTAGCCATCTTTGTATCTGTCTGTTGTTATTTGCTTATTATCCTGCCATCTTACTCCCCGACAACCACTTTTGCATGACGGATCACTTTGTCATTCAAGGTGTAACCGGTTTGTACGCAATCCAGCACCTTTCCTTTCATATCAGGTTCCGGAGCCGGAATCATGGCAACAGCCTCAGATGTCTCAGCGTCAAAAGGCTCACCAACCGTCTCGATCGGCTTTACATTCTGCTGGGACAGGTAAGACATGAATTTAGAATAGATAAGTTCCACGCCTTCAGTAACAGCCTTTATATCTTCAGCTGTACGGATGTTCTGCAAGGCACGCTCAAAATCATCGACAACAGGGAGCAGATGAGTCAGTGCGCTTTCGCCGCCATTCTTAATCAACTCGGACTTTTCA
Source organism: Parabacteroides sp. AF48-14 (assembly GCF_003477465.1). Classification (NCBI taxonomy): domain Bacteria; kingdom Pseudomonadati; phylum Bacteroidota; class Bacteroidia; order Bacteroidales; family Tannerellaceae; genus Parabacteroides; species Parabacteroides sp. AF48-14. Next base: position 60,472 of record NZ_QUDI01000020.1, on the reverse strand, counting down.
CGCAATGTACGTTTACGATAGTTGTCAAACTCAGCCATCAGGCGCAAATGAGAATCGTTCAGCTCGTTATACTTCTTCTTGAGTTCTTCCAATTCTCCCTGTCCGTCACATTCGTCCGTCACATTGTCAGATGCAGCATTTTCGTCTGCCGCATTTACCTGTTCTTCCTGCAAATTTGTCGCATCATCAACACCCTGGCGTTCTTTTTTGTCAGCAGCTTCTTTCTTACTATTAAAATTCATCTTATTCATAACCAATTATATATTTTCATTACTATCTAATTGTCAATAAGATACCATACACATATCACACCATACATATATATGCCGGCATTATTCTTGTCGGTATCATTCACCAATATAACATCAAATATGCTGCCAACTGTTCTTACAGAACGAAAATATCTTTACCTTTGTGTAGTAAATGATGATTTTATTGTCACATACAATATAGATTAATAAAACAATAGGAATTAATTATGAAGAGAGCGATTTTGTCAGTCTTACTGCTATTTGCATTTCTTACCGGTTTTGCTCAAAACCGGAATATCTGTCGGTTAGGCATCACATACGATATCAGTCAAAGCGATCATTGGGGTAAAAACAGGCCTGTTATTACCAGTATCATTCCTTATTCCCCGGCGGAACTTGCCGGAGTGAAGACTAATGATATCATCATGGCCATCGACGGCGTCCAGACGTTGGATATCTCGCCCGAGGAAATAGAAGAGATGTTGAACCCGGCCGGAAAAAATGAGGTGCTGCTCACTATCGGTAACCTGTCGAACCCTTCCAAACAGGTCATGGTCAAAAAAGAATGCAAAAAAAGCAATGCCATCACGGAAGAACAACTGGCGACCGCTTTTTCCATGTACAGCCTGGAGACAACCAGCGAACGCGAATTTGTCTGCCCGTTCAAGACGACAGTCACAGCCGATCCGGTCGATTTCGGAAAATTCAAGACTTTCGCATTCTCTGCCATAGACGAGAACAACAGCAAGCTGGAAACAGCCATCAACGAAAGCATTGAAAAGGAACTGACTAAAAAAGGGATGACAGTCGACGTGGACAGACCCGACATTCTGGTACAGACATTCTATTTCTTTGACAAGAATCCGAACTACAAGGGAGCAAACAAAATACTGATTGAAAAAGAGCCCGTATATCGTTACAACTTCCTCCAAAGCAAAATGGAAATATTCCCGTTCCTGAATCCGACAGCTGCAGAAACAGAGGCGGAATACCTGCTTCAGTTCGGTTTTCGCCTGATCGACCAGCGGGATGTGCCGGGCCGGATACTTTGGGAGTGTGAAGCAAACGAGTTGTTGGAAGATTCATATCGCCTGGACGAATATGCCCGTATCCATGCGCCGTTGATGTGTATGCAATATCCGTACACCAAGTACCGCCGCAATGTGCCGTTCAAAGTCAACCAGAAGACATACAACTATACAGGTTTGAGCTATGACATCGACCGTATGGAACTGGTTACCGATGTCGACAAGAACTCTCCGGCCTACGCTGCCGGCTTGCGCCCGCGCGACGTTGTGGAAAAGATCAACAACCACAAGATGGATAACACGACGGAAGAGTTCTCCGCCGCTTATAAAGGATTTATCACCAACACGATGAAATACCGCGATCCGAAAACCCGATTTACGGATGCCAACGGATTTAAACGCTGTATGTTCTGGGATACATTCAAATACTCGCAGGTGGCCGATGCGATCCAGAAATCCGGAAACAAAGCCGCCTATTCTTACTTATATTATTACGCCCCTTATATCAACCCGTCAGGCAACAACGCCTGCACGTTCGATATCAAGCGGGGGAAGAACAAAATGGAAATCATCGTCCGCCCGACCATTCGCCGGTCTGTGACGGTCGAAGTAAAATAAAGCATTTACAAGAACGTGATATACCCACAAAACTTCGAACAGAAAACGGGCTTCGATAAAGTCCGCCATTTAATTTCAGAAAAATGTTTAAGTCCGCTCGGAGAAGAGCGGGTGGCGGAGATGGAATTCTCCGCCGACTTTCAAACCGTAACCGAACGCCTGGAACAGACAGACGAATTTGTCCGCATCCTGCATGGAGAAGACGAGTTTCCCGCCAGTTACTTCTTCGATGTGCGTTATTCGCTGAAACGGATACGCCCGGAAGGAACCTGGCTGGACGAAAAGGAGCTGTTCGACCTGAAACGGTCACTCCAGACTATCAACGACATCATCCGTTTCTTCCGTCCCTCCATGGAGGAGGGAGAAGAGATCAAATATCCCGCCCTGACAGCTCTCGCCGGTGATATTATGGTGTTCCCGCAACTGATCGGAAAGATAGATGCCATCCTCGATAAATTCGGGCGTGTAAAAGACAACGCCTCCCCCACACTGGCACAAATACGGAAAGAGATATCCGCCACGATGAGCGGTATCTCGCGCAGCTTGCAATCGATCCTGCGCGCCGCCCAGTCAGACGGGGTTGTCGACAAAGATGTAACGCCGACCATGCGCGACGGCCGCCTGATGATTCCGGTCGCTCCTGCCTTCAAACGGAAAATCAAAGGGATCGTGCACGACGAATCGGCCAGCGGAAAAACAGTCTTTATCGAACCGGAAGTCGTGGTGGAAGCAAACAATCGTATCCGGGAACTGGAAGGAGACGAACGCCGGGAGATCATGAAAATATTAACGGAGTTCACCAATTTCGTACGTCCGTCAGTGCCCGACATCCTCCAATCGTACGAGTTCTTAGCCGAGATCGACTTTATCCGTGCTAAGGCCCTGTTTGCCGAACAGGTGAACGGGATCAAGCCGGTTGTCGAAAACAAGCAACAAGTAGACTGGATCCGAGCCTCGCATCCCCTGCTCTACCTCTCGCTGCAAAAACAGAACAAACAGGTCGTTCCGCTCGACATTATGCTGGAAGAGAACAAGCGGCTGCTCATCATTTCCGGTCCGAACGCAGGCGGAAAATCAGTCTGCCTGAAAACAGTCGGGCTGCTGCAATATATGCTGCAATGCGGGCTGCTTATCCCGGTATATGAAAGTTCGAAAACAGGCCTGTTCGACAACCTGTTTATCGATATCGGTGACGAACAAAGCATCGAAAACGACCTGAGCACATACAGTTCCCACCTGACGAACATGAAGTTCTTCGTGAAGAACTGCAACAGCAAGACGCTGATCCTGATCGATGAGTTCGGCAGCGGCACGGAACCGCAGATCGGCGGAGCCATTGCCGAGGCCCTGCTGGACCGTTTCAACCGGAACCACAGCTATGGCGTCATCACAACCCATTACCAGAATCTGAAGCATTTCGCGGAAGATACAGAAGGGATTGTCAACGGAGCCATGCTCTACGACCGCCACCTGATGCAACCCCTGTTCAAGCTGTCGATTGGAAATCCGGGTAGTTCTTTCGCTGTCGAAATAGCCCGGAAAATCGGTCTGCCGGAAGATGTCATTGCCGACGCATCCGCCAATGTAGGTTCCGACTATATCAATATGGATAAATACCTCCAGGATATTGTGCGCGACAAACGCTATTGGGAAAGCAAACGGCAGAACATCCGCCAGCAGGAGAAAAAGCTGGAAGATATCACCGCCCGCTACGAGCAGGACCTCGAAGCCGTAAGCAAACAACGGAAAGAGATCATGCGGACCGCCAAGGAAGAAGCACAGCGCATCCTCGCCGAAGCCAATGCCAAGATAGAAAACACGATCCGCGAGATCAAAGAGGCCCAGGCGGAAAAAGAGCAGACCAAGCTGGCCCGCAAAGCACTGGAAGAGTTCAAAGCTTCCGTGATAGCCGCCGAAGAGGAAGACGACAAAATCGCCCGCAAAATGGCCAAACTGCAGGAGCGCAAAGAGCGTAAGAAACAAAAGCAGAACACGCCGGCATCCAAGCAGACCTTCAACCGCGATATCATAGAAGTGGGCGACAATGTCCGCCTCAAAGGACAAATGTCTGCCGGGACAGTTATGGAACTGCAAGGCAAACAGGCTGTCGTAGCCTTCGGCATGATCAAAAGCACCGTCAAACTGGATCAACTGGAAAAGGTCAGTAAAGGCCAGATCAAGAAGGAAATCCAGAAAAGCACCTTTGTCAGTGTCCAGACAGCCGACGATATGCACGAAAAGAAATTGAACTTTAAGCAGGAGATCGATGTTAGAGGTATGAGGGGAGACGAAGCATTGCAGGCGGTGACCTACTTTGTCGACGACGCCATACAGGTCGGTGCGGCCCGCATACGCATCCTGCACGGAACAGGGACAGGCATCTTGCGCCAGTTGATACGCGACTACCTGCACTCCGTACCCGGCGTCCGCCAGTATCACGACGAACATGTCCAGTTCGGAGGTGCCGGCATAACTGTCGTAGAACTCGAATAAAAAACATAAGGGTATGAGGCGAAAAGAATCCGTGCGCCTACACAGGCACAAGCATATTTCAAACCGGCACCTGGCCGAACGGTATTATTATGCAGGTGAACATGAAACAGTCACGAACATTCGCCTCACCCAATATAACGCCACCAACCTGCACACACGGAATCTCAGAACAGACGAAACATCATTCCGCAAATTGGCCGATGCAAACAGCATCAACTGGTTTCAAGTGAGCGGCCTGACCGATTCGGAAGCGATCACCCGTATGGTCAACGAGTTCGGGATGCATAACCTGGATGCCAAAGACATCCTGACGCCCCAGCACGTGGTCAAAATAGAAGAATACGACAAGCACACGCTTATCATACTCAATTCTTCCTATTACAATGCCAATATGGAACTCAACTCCGAACATATCAGCCTGTTGATTACGGGAAATGTCGTGATCAGTTTTACGGAAAGCAATAATCCGGTGTTTGAAGACGCCTACAAAGCATTGGAATCCAATATGCTGAATATCCGGAAGAAAGGTAGCGGGCTGCTGTTGGCATTCCTGCTTAACACTATTATCGCCAACCTGGTGGAAGCGGCCTCCAAAGTGGAAGAGATGCTTGAAGACATCGAGGAAACCCTGCTCGACATCAAAAACGACCAGGGAAACATGGGGCAGTTGATCCAACAACACCGGAAAGAATATATGATTATCAGGAAAAACAGCCAGCCGCTGAAAGAACAGTTTGCCAAACTGCTGCGTACCGAAAACGGGCTCATAAGCCCCGACATCCTGCCGATCTACAACGATCTGTCCGACCAATTGCTATTTGTTATCCAGACAACAGAGAGCTGCCGGGAAATTATCTCCTCTCTGGTCGACCTGTACATATCCAATAACGACCTGCGCATGAATGCGATCATGAAACGCTTGACTATTGTTTCCACACTCTTCATTCCGCTCACATTCCTGGCAGGTATATGGGGTATGAATTTCAAGATTATGCCGGAGTTAGACTGGAGATACGGATATGGCATAGCCTGGTCGCTTATGCTGCTCACAGCAATTGTAACCTGGCTATACATGCGGAAAAAAGACTGGTTTTAGAGTCCGTAGTTCCGTTTGAACATATAATACGTATTTCTGGAGACATTAAAACGCTTGCAAATCTCAATCACGGTGTCTCCGCGTTCGAGCATGCTGATCACCTCCTCTTTATGCGCATCCAGGAAAGATTGTTTAGCGGCCGATCCTTTCGGACGTCCTAAAGGACCTCCCGTATTCTTCTTGTGGGTCAAGGCCTCTTTTGTCCGGGTGGACATCAAACTATGTTCGATCTCGGTTACCAGATTGAATACACTTCCCATAACCGGAAGATTTAAGGCGCCATCCAAGGCATACCGGTCTTTTATACTGTAGACCTGAACTCCTTTTTCCATGCAGCGGCTCATGATTGCCATGACCTCCGACAAAGTGCGTCCAAGGCGGGAAATGTCCAAAAATATCAGCGTATCCCCTTTTTGCATACGGTCTACAACCATATCGATATTACGTTCGTCTTCCTTTCCTTTACCGAAACCGATAGTGACATCCGTAACCCACTTATCGACATTCATCTGATGATCCGACGCAAAGCGTTTTATTTCATCTTTCTGTATTTCAAGATGTTCTTTGTTAGATGTTCCAACTCTCAAATAAGCTATTATCATATTTCCAGAAACTTAATAATTAAAAAAACATAGAACCAATGTTTAATTTTCGGTGAAGATACGAAAAGTAATAATAGTACAATAGCTAAACTTTCCATTTTATTTCAAGAAAATGTTAGGAACCCTCTCTTTTCCACCACAAATCGAGTCGTATGCGAACAGTTATTCCACTAAAAATGACAGCCCGGACAAAATACCGGATAACCGGCGATTTATGACCCTTTCAATATCTTTCCAACTTCTATGAAATTCATATTTTTTCGTTAGCTTTGCAGTTTCAACCGTTAAATAACAATTTTCAGAAATGAAGCAGCACCTTAAACCGATCATGTTTGTCGGAACTTGTTCCGATGCAGGTAAAAGCGTTATCAATGCAGCATTTTGCCGCATATTCAAACAAGACGGATATCATCCGGCTCCATTCAAGGCGCAAAACATGTCGCTGAACTCCTACTCCACTCCCGAAGGCGGAGAAATGGGGCGTGCCCAGGTCGTACAGGCGGAAGCCTCGGGGATCGCCCCGCATACGGATATGAATCCGGTGCTGCTGAAACCGACGAACGATAAGAACTCGCAGGTCGTACTGAACGGACGTCCGGTCGGGAATATGTCGGCCAAGGACTATTTCGGTATGAAAAGCCAGAAGGAGAAACTGTTCGAAGAAGCAGTGAAAGCCTTCAAACGCCTGGAAAGCCGCTACAACCCGATCGTACTGGAAGGCGCCGGAAGCATTTCCGAACTGAACCTGCGCGACCGCGACATCACCAATATGCGGATGGCCATGCAGGCCGAAGCAGCCACTTTCCTCGTTGCCGACATAGACCGGGGTGGTGTCTTCGGCTCAGTCTACGGAACAATCGAACTGCTGAGACCGGAGGAACGAGCTTTGATGAAAGGTATTATCATCAACAAATTCCGGGGCGACTCTTTTCTGTTTGATGACGGCAGAAGGATAATCGAAGAGCTGACAGGTATCCCTGTGGTCGGCGTCATCCCCTGGTTTCGCGATATCAAGATCGAAGAAGAAGATTCGGTCGCCCTCGACATGAAGCACAACACATACCGGGATGGAAAAATCAACGTGGCGATTATCCTGTTAAAACGGATGTCCAATTTCACTGATTTCGATGTGCTCGATATGGACCCCCGTTTCAACGCCTATTACACGAACAACATCGACGAAATAGAAAAAGCGGACATCATCCTGCTACCCGGCTCCAAAAATACGCTTTCCGACCTGCAAAGCCTGCGGGCGAACGGCATAGCCGACGCAATCATACGCGCTCATAAAGCAGGCAAAAAGGTGATCGGAATCTGTGGAGGCTACCAGATGATGGGCGCACGGCTGGAAGACCCGGACGGGATCGAAGGCTCTCTGCCGGCTGTCCCCGGATTGGGGTTATTGCCGCAATGTACGGTCATCGAACAAGAAAAAGTAACCCGGCAAAGCTCCTTCGCTTTCCTGCCCGGAAAACATATAGAGACGCACGGTCACCACGTAGAGACGCACGGCCGTGCGTCTCTACAACAACATTGTCGCGGCTATGAAATCCATATGGGACGAACCACCCTGCTCGGTGACGCACCCGAAAGCCCGGTGGCAATCCTTAGCGACGGACGGACGGACGGCTACTATCTGGACAATAGCTGTTGGGGCAGTTATATACATGGAATACTGGACAATCCGGAAGTACTGGACAACCTGGCCGAAGGTTTCGACAAGACAGCCGAAAGCGCACCATTCGATTATGCCGCCTTCAAAGAAGAACAATATGACAAGCTCGCTGCCTTAGTACGCGAACATGTCGATATGGAGTATATCTACCGGCAGTTACTTTAAACGGTCCACCCGGGCCACGTCATCCATTTTCACACAGACTGTGGCCCCCAACTGTTCAAGGTAAAGGAGCAGATGGTTCTTCTTGACCTTCTTCACCTTACCGGACACGTGCTTCATCGCCCCGCAAAGGATTTCCACCTCTTCGCCGGGACACAACGTATGGTTGGAGGCTTGCTCGAGAAACTCTTTTATGGCGTCGATCTCCCTTTGGCGCACGATGGCCGGTTTCCCGTTATAGTAGACAATACGGGCAACACCGTACACCCGGATCAAATTCCTTAACTCCGGATCGGTACAACGTACGAACAAATAAGAATTGAATAACGGGACCTCCACAATCTTGACGCGGTCCGACCAGACCCGGGGTGCACGATGAAGCGGAAGCCAGCACTCCACTCCCAACGCATCGATCCGTCCTTTCACCTGTTTTTCCGCACGCGGAGATGTATATAAAACATACCAATTAGTCTTATCTGCAACCTTCATGAACTCTTTTTTCTCTTTGATCCATACACAAAGATACAATAAATCCCCGACATAAGAATATATCCTCCAAATTCGCTTGAATCTCAATAAATATCTATAAATTTGCATTAATCAATGAATATGTCTGTTTCAAAATGAATACATACGAATACACACGAGAAGATCTGATAGAAGAAAACATCAGCTCCAGCAAAGTCTTGGTCAATACAATCGCATTGCGGAGAACGATCTCGGATGTCCTTACCCTTTTGCTTAGCGCCAATGACAATGCAGCCATTGACAACGCCTTATTATCCATTCTACGTTTTTTTGAAGTAGAACGCGTATATATCGGTATTTTTGACGAAACTTGTTCCGTTGTCGACTTCACCCACGAAGTCACGTCCGACGGAATAATCTCCATGCGGGAAGATATTTTGCGGCAATTGACCGACGAGGATATTCCCTGGTGGATCGAACAAATTAAAACAGGAAAAGATATCATAATTTTCGATACGGCAAAAATGCCGGAAGAAGCGGCCACCGAACAACATATGTTGAAGCTGCAAGAAGTTCTTTCTCTTTTGGCATTGCCGGTTTCCAGCGCAGGTAAAATCTGCGGATTCATCGGTCTGGACTCTGTCCGCCGACACCGTACCTGGAATGCCCTCGACATTGAAAACCTGCGAATATTGGCAGATATCGTATCTATTGCCATTGAACGGGAGCACGACAAGCATGTCATGGAACACTCGGCAAACCTGATGCTGAAAAGCGAAGTCAAATTCCGTATCATCTTCGAAAAGTTACCCTGGGGAGTCGAACTGTATGATGCCGACGGCACCATGCTCGACCTGAATGATGCCGATTTAGAGATATTCGGAACGACACGCGAGAATGTGATCGGCGTTAATATGTTCCAAAATCCGAACATCCCGGAATGGGTTAATCAGAAACTGAAAAAGGGAGAAGACGTGACCTTCACGCTGGACTACAACTTCCATATTGTCAGAGAAGAGGGATATTACCCCACATCCATCGAAGACGAAACCAAGCATCTGCTGGTGAAAGGTGTAGCCTTAAAAGACATCCAAAACAAGATATTCGGATACCTGTATATCGTTTTCGACAACTCGGAGGACCACCATAAAACAGAACAGATCGAATACAACCTGATAAAACTGAGAACTGCCGTCGACACCGGCGAATCTTTCATCTGGGAATATGACACAGCCAAACAAACCTTTTCAGTGGATTTAAGCCTGAATAAAAACATAGACAAAAATTCTGCCCTTTCCTACCTGAAAAAGCATCAGCCCAGAACCCTGGAGGATTTTATCAGCACGCTTCATCCGGACGACATAGACAAGATTTACAACCGGAAACTCAAGCGCCTGATGAACGGAGAGATAGACAGCTATATTGCCATCTACCGGCGTATCTTGGGAGGAAAACAGTTTTGGCTCAACTCCAATGTCCGCGCCTACAAATTTAATGAAGACGGCACGCCCAGCAAGATCATCAGCTATACCTCCAACATCACCGAGCAGCGTGAAAAGGAAAACGAACTGATCCGCGTCAAGGAAGCCGACAAACTGAAATCAGCTTTTCTTGCCAATATGAGTCATGAGATCCGCACACCGCTGAACGCCATTGTCGGCTTTTCCGATATCGTAGCAGAGACATCGGACGAAGAAGAACGAAAAGAATACCTGGAAATCATCCATAAGAACAACGATCTGCTTCTCCACCTGATAGACGATATCCTGGATTTTTCCAGAATAGAATCGGGCACATTCGACTACCATATTACCGAAACGGATATCAAAGAAATCTGCGGGGAGGTATTCTTAGCAAGCTCGCTGAAGATGAAACCGGGTGTAACGTTGGTATTCGATAAGGACCTGCCTTCCATCCGTTTGAAAACCGATCCCCAGCGCATCATGCAGGTTGTGTCGAACTTCGTCAACAACGCCATCAAGTTCACCGAAGAAGGAAGCATCACAATCTCTTATAAAAAAGAAGGGAACAACCTGCGCGTGAGCGTACAGGACACCGGTATCGGCATTTCCGAAAAAGACCGCTCCCGCATATTCGAGCGTTTCATTAAAATAAACGAATTCAAACAGGGAACCGGCTTAGGCCTCACAATCAGCAAAACAATCATCGAAAACCTGCAAGGCACAATCGGGGTAGATTCGGTTCAAGGCTCAGGCTCCACTTTCTGGTTCACTTTGCCACTTACTTTTTGAACCAAACAGACCTCGTAGAGGCGGTTCGCGAACCGCCCTGCAAATTTTAAAAATAGACAATAACCCCCTGTTTCGACTATTTTTCTATTTCGTCCGAAATCTTGATCGATTTTGGATTGACTCTTTTTGCGGTTCAAGCTCCCCTTTCTGACAATAGGAAAAACGAGGTGCGCAGCCTGTTTCGAAAAGCATTCTTTTTGATTGACAGAAAGCATAAATGCCGTCAAAGTGATAAACCTTAACTCCCGGAGAATCGAATATTTGCGGACGAAGGTGGACGGCGTTCCAAATATCCCAAGGAAATTTTGGAGGCTTGTTGCGATGAGGTGCGCAGGAAATTGCCTTGAAGTAACGCTTCATCGCTCTGAAGTGACTTCGTGCTATATGAAGTCAACCTCAGAGCAACAATGTTCCGGGTCAGAGCGATAAAGTCCCTCTTCATGCGATAAGGTGCCGGAACATAGGAAAAAGCCCCTTTTTGACAGTTGAAAAGTGGGTTGACGTTTGTTTTGTTTCGGATGTTTTTTTACCCTGAAAAACACGTTTTTTACAATAAGCCCCATGCCGCAGGAGGTTCAACACTTGCCAAATTTGAGGATAACTCGGACAGTCTTATCATACAAAAAAAGCCTGAAGTCGCAAAATCGCGGCTCCAGGCTTCTTATCAGGTTGTATAATCTTTTTACTTATTATTCAGGCATCGGGGCGGCTGAAGGCGGCGGGGTTGCGAGGCCCCATTCCTTATTCGCTTTCGGACCCATTTTCACATTCAGGATACCGCCGGATGCAATCTGGCTGTGCTCAAACCACGGCTGGTTCAACACTGCACCATTTAAGGAGGCAGACTGTATATATTTGTTCTTGTCGGAAGCACCGTCTGCTACGATCTCGAACACATTACCGTTACCCAGGTCGATCTTCACACTCGTAAAGACCGGACTACCGACATTATAGGTGGGCGATCCCGGAGTAACCGGATAAAATCCCATCATGCTGAACACGACGAATGCAGACATTCCGCCACCGTCTTCATCACCCGGAACACCCATCAGGTCGTTGCGGAACCATTGATCCAGCAACACGCGGATGCGCTTCTGCGTCTTCCAGGGCTGTCCGGCATAATTATACAGATACGGGATATGAAGGCTCGGCTCGTTTGCCATCGAGAACATGCCGACATTACCGGTATGATCCGGCAGGAAGGAATAGAATTGCCATTTGGACATACCTAACGGCGTGTCGAACATCGAGTCGAGATCGGCTGTAAAGGCTTCGTTGCCACCGACAAGCGAAACCAGGTCGCCGATGTTATGCTGCACGTCCCAACGATAGACATAACCGTTATTTTCGTCATAATAATCGCGTGCACCCAGACCACCGGAATAGCGATAGTCCACGTCTTCGATAAACTTGCCGTCTTTATCCTTCGGATGGAAGAAACGGGTGGCAGGGTTAAAGAGGTTCCGGTAGTTGTAGGACTGGCGGAGGTAATAGTCCGCCTCATCTTTCTTGCCCAACTCGGCGGCGATCTGCGACAGACACCACTGGTCATAGGCCGTACCCAACGTAACGGCTACCGGCTGACGTTTTTCCCAGGGAGAGACATTTGCGACTGTTTCCTTTTCTCCGGGTTTCAAAGCCGGGATATAACCATGTTCGCGGTAGAACTCGTCCAACCAGCCGGATGGAGCGCCTGACCAGGGGATCAGGGTCTTTTCTTCGATACCGGCTTTGGCAGCCTGATACGCTTTTTCCAGATCGAAACCGCGCACGCCTTTCCGCCAGGCGTCGATGACAGTTGCCACGGCATGGTTGGAGTTCATGCGGCGTGAATCGCCTGTCACTTCCGGGAAAGTAGGCATCCAGTTCGTTCCCATCTGCTGTGCCATCAGCAGGTAGGAGTTGATGATATCCGTCTCGCGCTCGTTGTCGATCAGGATACGGAGCGGATGAGTCGCCCGGTAAGTATCCCAAATCCAGTCGTCGGTATAAAACGAATGGCCGCCGTCGTCGTGTATCTTTCCGTCGAAAGCGCTGTAATACTTTCCGTCTTCGCTCAGGTTGACCGGACGTTCATAGCAACGGTACAAAGAGGTATAAAAGACAGTCTTGTCGTTCTCTGTTCCTCCCGTCACCTGGATTTTACCTAACGCATCGTTCCAGTCGTTACGGCCGACCTCGGCAATCGCATTCACATCATAGGAAGCGATCTCGCGTGCCAAGTTCTTTTTTGCCTGCTCGGCGCTGATGAACGAGATTCCGTAGCGAACGCCAACCTCTTTCTGTTTGCCGTAAGCCAAGACCAGGGCTGCGTTACGACCTTCGGCTGAAGATTCGCCGTACTTCACCGCTCCGTCTGCCAGGACACCGCATTTCTCCGGCTTCTTATCCGTTTCGGCATACAGGTAAACCTTTGTTTTCTTATCCACATACTGGAAACCGCTGACTGCATTTTCCTCCCATTTCAATGCTCCGTTGCGGCTATTGAAAACCAAATAGGCCGGAGCGTCTTTCTCGAATGTGAGGCTGTAAACCGCACTCTGGTGGGAAGGCGCAAAGTCCACATCGATGTTGGCATCGTCCAGGTAGACCTGATACCGGTAAGGCACGATCTTTTCCTGGTCGTAGCTATATTCGATGACCGGCTTCAAGCCGTTCTCCGTTCCCTGATAAGGGCTCAGGTTGAAAGCCGAACTTCCGCGGTGGCTGGTCACGATCAGCGGCAGTCCGCTCAATTTATCACCCGTAAAATCTCCCGTTCGGGATAGACACGCATCATGCTGTTAGGCAGATGAACAGTCGGATAGGTCGGGACCAGCAAGTGGCTGATGTTTCCCATATAGGGATTGACATATTCCACCGGGCCTTTCTCCATGCCGTCTGCCACAGCTTGTTTCCCTTTGACATAATACTTGTTGAATACCAACACCAAGGCAACCCCTACCAGGATGCCGAATAAAAACTTACCAATTTTTTGTAATCGCTCCATCGTTTATCTCTTTTGTTTATCGTTCACCGAGAATGAATACGGGAAATCTTCCGGGTTCACGCCTCTCTGCATATTCGGCTTGTCGCCCGTCTGGATGTCCAGCACACCGCCTTTCAACAGTTCGAAGTGTTCCAGGTAGTTCTTCGTATAGTTTTTCCATTGAATGTCATCGATTCAATGTAGATGTTCTTGTCGCTGTTGGCGGGAGCATTGATCACCAGATTCTTTCCGTTCTCGAAATGCAGTGTGGCTTTCTTGAACAGCGGAGCGCCGAGCACGTACTGTGTCGTCCCCGGAGCAACCGGATAGAATCCGAGGGCGGAGAAGACATACCAGGCGGAAGTCTGCCCGTTATCCTCGTCACCGCAATAACCGTCAGGAGTCGGCGAGTACATACGGTTCATCACCTGACGCAACCAGTATTGGGCTTTCCAGGGTTCGCCTGCATAGTTATACAGATAGATCATGTGCTGGATCGGCTGGTTGCCGTGTGCATAGTTACCCATGTTCATAATCTGCATTTCGCGGATTTCATGGATCACCTGTCCGTAATAGCTGTCGTCGAATACAGGCGGCACGGCAAATACGGAATCCAGCATGGCCACAAACTCTTTTTTCCCGCCCATCAGGTCGATCAGTCCCTGCGAGTCATGGAAAACAGACCAGGTGTAGTGCCAGCTGTTGCCTTCCGTGAAAGCATCGCCCCATTTCAGCGGAGAGAAGGGAGCCATAAAGGTACCGTCCTGGTTCTTACCGCGCATCAGCTTGGTTTCCTTGTCGAACAGGTTCTTATAGTTCATAGCCCGCTTTGCATAGAGGTCCAGTTCCTTTTTAGGACGGCCCAGATCTTTGGCTATCTGGTAGATGCACCAGTCGTTATAGGCATATTCCAGTGTGCGGGCTGCATTCTCGTTGATTTTTACATCGTAAGGCACATAGCCCAGCTTGTTGTAGTATTCATATCCGAGACGGCCGGTAGAGGAAACGGTCGGATGTACATTTTCCGTTCCGTGGATCAGGCCTTTATAGAGCGTTTCCAGGTCGTCCACCTTTATGCCTTTCATATAGGCATCGACCAATACGGAGGCAGAGTTATTACCGACCATACAGCCGCGATGTCCCGGACTTGCCCATTCGGGAAAGAACCCGCTTTCTTTATAGGTATTAATCAAGCCTTCCTGCATCTCCTTCGCCATCGTCGGATACATCAGGTTCAGGAACGGGAACAGGCAACGGAATGTATCCCAGAAACCGGTATCGGTAAACATATAACCCGGCAGCACCTCGCCGTTGTACGGGCTGTAGTGCACCACTTTTCCGGCAGCGTCGATTTCATAGAACTTGCGCGGGAACAGCAGTGAGCGGTACATACAGGAATAGAACGTGCGGAACTGGTCCGTCGTCCCTCCTTCCACTTCGATCTTGCCCAATTCCTTATTCCAGGCATCCTTGCCTTTCTGAACCAGCGTATCGAAGTTATCGTTGCCCAACTCCTTCATGTTGACGGCTGCCTGGTCGAAGCTGATAAAAGAGGAAGCCACTTTTGCATGTACAATTTCTCCTTTAGCCGTCTTGAAACCGATTACCGCTCCGACATGGTCGGAAGTCTGCTCGCGTGCGCCTTCTTTCAGGGCTGCATCCGCAAAGGTCGCTTCGTAGGTGAACGGTTTATCGAATTCGATGATGAAATAGTTCTTGAAGTTATCCGGAACACCGCCACTATTCTTGGTCGTATAGCCGATGATCTTGTTTTCTTCCGGGATCACCTTTATGTAAGATCCCTTATCGAGTGCATCCACTACGATGTAAGAATGTTCGTTTTCAGGGAAAGTGAAGCGGAACATGGCGGCACGGTCGGTCGGTGTCAGTTCGGTCTTCACGTCGTGCTCGGCCAGATAGACTTCGTAATAATACGGTTTGGCGATTTCGCTTTTATGCGAGAACCAGCTGGCACGTTTATCCTCGTTGAATTCCGGAGCGCCGACAACCGGCATGATGGCAAACTGACCGTAGTCGTTGATCCAGGGACTCGGCTGGTGGGTCTGCTTGAAACCGCGTATTTTGTTGGCGGTATAAACGTATGCCCATCCGTCGCCCATCTTTCCGGTCTGCGGTGTCCAGAAGTTCATCCCCCAGGGACGCGCAATGGCAGGATAGGTATTACCGGTCGACAATTCAAAAGTCGACTGTGTCCCCATCAAAGGATTCACATACTCCACCGGGTCGAAAGCCGCATCTGCCGCAACGGCAGGCCTTCCTAAGCTGGTTAGCATAGCAATAAGGCAAAGGCCCATATACTTTTTTTCTTCATAATATCGTTACTATTTATATTAAAAATTTAACCATGAATATCTTATAGCGTTTATTATTCAAACGACTCTAATTCATACAAATATAATGATTATTCCAATAATAAAAAAGCGCTGAAAAAAAAGGGGAGACAAATAGAACTGTCTCCCCTTCCAATAAATCCGTCTATATTTTGATTTCCGGTTTATCCCTCCGGATAAACGCCGTCATTTATTTAAGAGAATAGCCGTCATTCTGGGTCAGACTCGGGTTGCGTTGGATTTCATTGATAGAAATCGGCCATAACAGGTCTGTTTTCTTAAATGTGGCTCCCGATGCATTTGTAGCACCAATCAGCTCTTGGAAATCAACTTTGCCCGCTTCCGTCTCGGAGATTACCGGGAATTTGCCGGTACGCAGACAGTCATCCCAAATCTTAAATTCCAACGGGAACTCGCGCAAACGTTCCAACCAACATTCTTTTATAAATAAATCTTTCGACAGGGCCTGCAACTCGCTTGCATATTGTGCGACGGTCTTGCCATTCATGTCGGCACGGGCTTTCACCTGCGCCAGGCAGTTGGCAGCTTCAGCCGTAACACCAGTGCTTTGTGCTATGGATTCGGCGGCAACCAACAACGCTTCCGCATAACGGAAGAAGTTCTGGTCTTTCGTTCCGCGTCCTGTTGTCAACAAAGCCTCTTCATCAAACCAATACCAACAGCCGGCTGCCGATTTCGATTCCCATACAGCTCCGGTATTCGGGTTCGTGTATTTCCAATGGAAGAACTGATTCGGCTGGATACGCAAGTCTTCCTTGTCATATACATTCAAGAAGCGGTTGGTAGGACCGTACACGCGTTCCATGATCGAATAGGTTCCGAATGTAGCCACGGCAGAAGCATCGCAGGAATAAGTAGGCCACCAGTCGCCGGTATGAATAGAAGCATCATATTCGACAGCATAGATCACCTCATCCAAATCGTCTGTCGTACGAAGTTTATTAAAGGCGCTATTCATGGCAAGATCCTCGTTAGCCGTCAGTTTGTGGGGAGATTCCACAACCATTCTGGCATAAGTGGCGGCATCCGCATACTTGCCTTGCTGCAAATAAACATCGGCCAGCATCATGGCAGCCGCATATTTCGTAATACGATGTGCGTTATCTGCAAACTTGGCAGCGGGAAGGACCTCTACGGCTTCTTTCAAATCCGCCTCGATCAATGTATAAACAGTTTCAACCGGAGTACGTTCGAGATACAGGTTTTCGATCGACTCATACGGTTCGGTCGGCATCGGGACTGCTCCTAACATTTTCACCAGGTAAAAATAATTGAATGCGCGGAAGAATTTTGCTTCTGCAATCAACCTCGCGGATGTCGATTCACTCATTGCGATGTCCGGAATATGCTTGATCGCGCCGTTCGCAATATTGATAGATTTATAACACTCATCCCAAACGCCATCTATCATACTGGATACAGTACTGGTATTCTGCTGGCGGGTCAGTTCGCGTGCATATTTACAAACAACTTCCTGTCCTTCATAACTGTTCGTAAAATATCCGGTCAGCATACCGGAGATCGAAGCGTTCGGACCAATATAAGCAGAGGGAGCCTGCGCGATACGCATAACAGCCCCATTGCGATACAAGTAATTGACATTCGCCTCTGCCTGTTCTGCAGTCTTGTAATAGTCAACGGAAGTCAAGGAAGATTTAGGATTTTCATCCAGGAAATTACAGGACGTCATACCTGCCAGGCCGACGCATAATATAGCGATTGTTAATATCTTTCTCATTTTCTTCATCTGATTAATTGTTGATTAAAAAGTCACATTCACACCGAACGTAAATGTCCGGGCTCTCGGATATGAGAAGAAGGTCATATTCTGACCGAATTTGTCCATCTGGGAAGAGCTTTCAGGATCATATCCGTTAAACTCTTTCGAGCAAAGCAAGAATGCATTGTTCACATTTGCATACAAGCGCAAACCTGATAAACCGAGAGATTTAATCATATTCGGCTCAAAGTTATATCCGAGCTGAATCAGGTTACAACGCAGGTAAGAACCATCGGCCACCCACTGGGAATCTGTTTTTGTATCCTGTCCTGCATGGTCAATACCGTTATGCTTGCCGCTGCTCAGGTAAATCATCTGCTGCATCGCATCCGGATTTGTTCCGTCATAAGCATCATACAAGATGTTGCTCAAACCGTTGGTAATACCAAAACGGTCGTAGGTAGAGTGATAGAAACGTTGCAAGGTTTCGACACCCCAGACAAACTGCATATCGACAGTCAAATCAAAATTCTTATAGCTGAATGTATTCACAAAGCTACCGGTCCAATCAGGCAAACCTTTACCGATGATCTCTTTTTCTTCAGAACGTTTGGCACGTCCGATCTGATTCTTCTCGCAGTTTCCTGCTTCAAAGTCTTCCTTGGTATATACGCCGTAACGTTTATATCCGTAGAAACTACCCATACTTTCGCCGACACGCAGGATGCTACCTCCGTTTACCCAATCGTACATGTAGATGTCCTCGTCGTTATCGCCCAATGCCAGGATTTCATTTTTATTGTAGTTCAGATTCAGCGTAGAAGACCATGTAAAGTCGTGCGTCTGTACAGGCGTACCATTAATCATGATATCCAATCCCTGGTTTCTTACCGAGCCGATGTTCTTGAATACGGAACTGAAACCGGTTGCATGGGGCAACGGACAATCCAGCAACAAATCTGTCGTTTTCTTATTGTAGTACGAAATATCAAAGTTCAGACGGTTCTGAAACAGGCCCAAATTGAAACCGACATCGAACTGTCCGGTTTTTTCCCATTTCAAATCCGGATTGCCCATTGTATTGATATACGACCACGGTCCTCGTTTGCCATCCAGCAAATCGGTTCCTGCATCCACATTTGCCAACGATTTGTAAGGATCGATTTCCGAGTTACCGGTCAGACCATAGCTGGTATGCAATTTCAGGTTACTGATCAGTTCGCTGTCTTTCAGGAAGTCTTCCTGTGAGATATTCCATGCCAAACCGGCAGAAGGGAAGAATGCATATTTATTGTTTTCACCGAATTTAGAGGAACCGTCGACACGGGCCGTCACTGTTGCCGAATAACGGTCTTTATACGTGTAGGCAAAGCGCAGGAAGTAAGAGTTCATGGCCCATCTGTTCCAATCGGATTCGGGAGCCGAAGGATTTGTTCCTACCTGCATATTGTTTTCTTCATAGAAATCATCCGAGAAACCTTCCGTATATGAGCGGTCATAGCTTCTTGTACGTTCCTGCCAGGACAGACCGGCCATGGCATTCAAACGGTGTTCACCAAATACTTTATTGTAAGTCAGGTAAGTTTCTTCCTGCCAGTATAAGGTATTAGTATGATTGATTTCGGCACGTCCCTGTTGCTGCATGGAGATGTTGTTCAGGTCGCGGGCTGAATATTCCTTATAAGTACGCTGGTGAGAGTCGATACCCAACTGGGTTTTCAGATCCAGGCCATCCAACAAATGGAATGTCAGGGCCATATTTCCGAATATCTGGGTGTTATATCTCATTCTTTTCTGCTTTTCCAGAATCATGACCGGATTCGACATACCTTCCAATCCGAACATATTGCTCTGTGTCATTGAAGTCGTACTGGTCGTATATTTGCCGTCCATATCCCGCACCGGATACCAAGGCACCATTTCAATCATGGTACGGCGTGCATCCTGTCCGCCTCCGTCTTCCGGCGTATAGCGGCCCCAAGTATGGTTCACCAACAAGTTAACGGCTGTCGACAACCAGGTAGTCGGATTGGCATCATAGGCTACTTTGGCATTCAAACGCTTGTTGTAAGTATTCATCACAATACCCTGCTGATCCGTATAGTTCAGGAAAGCACCCATAGAAGAGTTCTTGCCGGCCTGCTGGATATTGATCTGGTGGTTATGGGAGATAGCAGTACGTGTCGCTTCTTTCTGCCAATCCGTATCATAGAGCGGATTGCCATTAGCATCAAAATAATTCCGGTCACTGAACCAGTAAGAGCGATCCAAAGACCAATCCTTGCCCATGTATTCATTCTCATTGGCCAGACCGATCATGAAGGCATCACACCACTCCTGTGAATTTAGAAGATCCATGTAACGCGCCATCTGGCTAAGGCTTACAGATCCCTGATAGCTTACCTGCGTACCTTCGCCGCCTTTTTTACCACGTTTGGTTGTCACCATGATTACACCGTTGGCACCGCGCGCACCATAAATGGCAGCGGCAGAAGCATCTTTCAAGACTTCCATGCTTTCGATATCGTTCGGGTTAACCAACTGGAAATCTTCCATAACGACACCGTCCACTACATACAACGGATCGGAAGATGAGTTGATAGTAGCCATACCACGGATCACTACACGATTGGCATAAGCACCCGGCTGGCTGGAGTTTGAAAAGATATTTACACCGGACACTTTACCGCGAAGGTTTTCCAGTGCGCTGAAGTTTTGCGACTTTGCCAATTCTTCGCCTTTGGCTACTCCGATAGAACCTGTAACATCCGATTTACGCATCGTACCGTAACCCACAACTACGACCTCTTCCAAAGCCTGTGAGTCTTCCGTCAGCATGACAGTAAAGGATGTCTGGTTTCCAACCGGCAGTTCCTTTGTCAGATAACCGATAAAAGAAACTTGCAGGACAGCACCCTCCGGCACATCGGAAATCGTAAAGTTTCCGTCCATATCCGTCATCGTGCCGTTAGTCGTGCCTTTAATAATGACATTGGCACCGGCTACCGGACCAAATTCATCATTTACAACACCGGTAATCGTTTTGCCATTCTGGGCTACGACCGGACTTGCGTTCTTTGTCAAAACGATATAATCGTTTTCAAACGCATACTTTACATTCGAACGACCGAATGCTTCACTTAAATACTGAGCGACAGTTTTATTCCCTGATTTAACAGAAACTGTTTCGTTCGTATTCACTTCATTTTTACTATAGACAAACAGATAATCCGTTTGTTTCTCTACCTGATCGATAAACTCACCGATCGTCAAATTCTTTCCGCTGATATTGACCCTTGCATTTTGCGAACTCGTTTTGGCTGCAAATGAAGAGAATACGCAAAGGAAAAGAAGGAAGGCTGAAATTCTCATGACATTTAGAAATTTCGGTTCTTTTTTCATAACTTTGCTTCGTTTACTTGTTAATACTTAATTTGTTGGAATTTTGTGTTAGCTTTAGGGCCGGTAGGTGCGGGAACACTTATCGGTCCTTTTTATATTTTCTGTTCTCTAAATCATAGGCAGTAGCATTAAATTAAAGATTAGACATGTTTAGCGTATTGTGATGCAATTCGTTTCCTCGTCCTTCACGAAAGAGAAATAATAGACTTTCTGCAGGGTTTGGAGCACGCTCTCGACCCCGTCGCGCTGGCGGAACTTACCACTGAACCGATATTGATCCAGCTTCCGGTTTTTCTGTATGATCGTTATGTCATAATAGAGTTCGAGTTTCCGGATGATCTCGCTGAAAGGGACATCGTCAAAAGCGTAAATGCCTTCTTTCCACAAAAGGAAATCGGTGTTGTCATAATAGCTCTTTTCCAGCTTTTCCCCCGTCCAGAAAACACATTCATGCGGGGCGATCTGCAGGGCTTCCGCATCGTTATCGCCGCTATATACTTTGACCGAACCTTCGACCAGCGAGGCGTTAAACTCTTCATCTCCTTTATAGGCAAAGACGTTGAACTTCGTACCTAACACTTTTATATTGGCTTTCTCTGTCGAGACGATAAAGGGGGCTTCTTCATCTCGCTTCACTTCAAAGAAGGCTTCCCCGTCCAGTTCCACCCGCCGTTCTTTCTTGTCGAAGTGGTTCGGATAACGCAAAGTCGAACGGGCATTCAGCCATACGGTCGTCCCATCGTGCAGTTTCAATAAGGCACGCTGTCCGGAAGGAGTGGAAAATTCTTCATAAGCAATCACCGGCTGTTCTACGGCGGGTTCCGGCCGGTTAGTGACGAGCCAGGTCGAGACAACTGCAATACAAACAGCTGCCGCATATCCTACAATATGCTTGTAAAGAATCGCATGCGATTCTTTTTTCCTGGAGTGTTTAAACTCCAGGAGCTTTCCTACGGCACGCGGTTCATCTTCTTCCGCCGGCATCCACGAAGTCAGGGCACGAATATTCTGTACTGAAAAGAATTCTTTCTTCAGTTCGGCATCCGTCTCCATTGCGGCAAATAACTGTTTTTTCTCTTTTGCAGTTATTTCCCCGTAAAAATATTTAGTTATCAGCTCATGCATTTCTTCTGCGATTATGAAAGGGGAGCGATTATCTTTTCAGTTACCACTAAAAGACAATCGTAAATAAATATTATTTAACACTAACAAGAAATAGCAACAGGGGCAGGTAGTCTTTCAGTTCGACACGAAGTTTCTTTAAAGCTATGGCGATATGGTTCTCCACCGTGTTTGCCGAGATATTCAGTTCTTCGGCAATTTCCCGGTATTTCATTCCTTCAATACGGCTTTTTAAAAATATTTCACGACAACGTTCCGGCAGTTTATCAATTGCATTTGCAATTACTTTCTCGATTTCTTCCTCTGATGAAAAGGTATAGTTCAGCTGTTCGAGAGACATCAGCTTAAAGGATAGTTCCTGTTTATATTCTTCCGCCACCACCTTATGGCGAAGATAATCGAGGCTCCGGTTCTTTACAAGTGAAAAAAGATAGGAAACCAGGCTGATACGGATATCCAGCACTTCCCGCTTCTCCCACAGAAGAAGGAAAACATCCTGAACCACGTTCTCGGCATCTTCTTCAAACACGACATATTCTTTTGCAAAACGGAGCATACGCGAATAATACATGACGTATATTCTATCAAAGCTATTCTGTATGTCCTTTCCCATAGAAGTAGAAACGTTTATTGTTTAGACTCTAAATATATGCATCGAAGGCAAAGATATAAAAGATTTGTAACATACATTACAGAAAGTGCGTTTGCATTTTTAACCAAAGACTGTTTTCTTTGTATTATGAAACAATATAATACGTCCAAGAAAAAGAAAAAATTCTCCTTTCCTCTTTATATGCAGATACTTGCAGGGATGATTATCGGGGTGATTATCGGGATTGCCGCCATACAAATCAATGGCGAAAAGTTCATACAAGACTGGATTCGGCCCTGGGGACAAATCTTTATCCGCCTGCTACAATTGATTGCGATTCCGCTTGTATTCATTTCGCTTATCAAAGGCGTTACGGGACTGAAAGACATCAGTAAGTTCTCCCGTATCGGAGGAAAAACGGTTCTTATTTACTTAGGGACAACGCTTGTTGCCGTACTGATCGGGCTCTTTATGGGACTGGTCGTAAAACCCGGCAAGCTGGTCAACCGGGAACAGGTTGCCCACCTGCAGGAAAACTATCAGTCGATAGTCGAAGAGAAAAAACAGGCGGCGGTGGAGACGCATGACAAAGGTCCGCTTCATTTCCTGAATGATATCGTGCCGAATAATATTGTCAGTGCGACGGCGGACAACTCGAAGATGTTACAGGTGATCTTCTTTGCCATCTTTTTCGGAATAGCGGCATTAGCTGTTCCGGCGGACAAGATTGCGCCGGTCATCGCCCTATTCGACGGGTTGAACGATACGATACTCCGCATGGTGGATTATATCATCAAGTTTGCCCCTTGGGGAGTCGCGGCGTTAATGGCGGGACTGGTGACGGATTTCAACGGGGATGCCAGCATATTCAGTGCCTTGGGTGTATATGCATTGACTGTCGTCGCAGCGATGTTCGTCCTGGTGTTGGGCTTCTATCCGGTGCTGATACATTTCTTCACGAACATACATTTTAAGGATTTCATACGCACCCTGTATCCGGTCCAACTATTCGCTTTCACGACCAGTAGTAGCGCGGCGACTCTTCCGGTCACTATGGAGACGGTGGAAAGAGATCTGCATGTCTCGCAGGAAGTCAGTTCGTTCGTCCTGCCTGTCGGAACGACTATCAATATGGACGGAACTTCCTGCTACCAATCCATCGCTATCCTGTTTATCGCACAGGTGTTAGGAATCGACCTCAGCCTTACGCAACTCATCATCATCGTTGCCATGACCATCCTCTCCTCTATCGGAACGCCCGCCATTCCGGGAGGAAGCTATGTAATTCTCACAATGGTATTGACCTCAGTCGGTATCCCGGCAGAAGGACTGGCACTGATACTCGGCATAGACCGTCCGTTGGATATGCTCCGCACAGCAGTCAACGTCACAGGGGATGCTGCGGTCGCAACGATTGTAGATCGAAGCACAACAAAAATATGACTGAATTTGTTTCCCATATAGGAACGTTGTTATATCTTTGCCAACGTAAATACAAAATAATGGAAGCAAAGGTTAGGTTCAAAATCATATATTCGGAAGAAACCATCAAGTTTCTGAATAGTCTTGATGAAAAGGCAAAGGCTAAAATCATGTATAACATAAATAAAAGTAAATATGTGATTGACAAAGAACTTTTCAAAAAGCTGGAGACTACCGATATATGGGAGTTCAGGACTTTATATAATGGTATTGCGTATAGGTTATTTGCCTTTTGGGATACGGATAAAGAGGCGTTAGTACTCACCACGCATGGATTTATCAAGAAAACACAAAAAACTCCAAATAAGGAAATTGCGAAAGCAGAGGAAATCAGAGAACAGTATTTTAACTCTAAAAAACAATAATATGGAACAAATGAAATTTTATACAGAGGAAGAAGCTCTTGATAGAGTTTTAGGAGTTAAAGGTACTCCTGCCCGTGACAAATATGAAACTGACGTAAACAACTTTCTCATAGGTGAAGCGATCAAACAGGCCAGAGAGGCTAAAAACCTCACTCAGGAACAACTTGGCGAACTTATGGGAGTTAAGAGAGCGCAAATATCAAAAATAGAAAGCGGAAAAAGTATTTCTTTTTCTACAATTGTTAGGGCTTTCAAAGCAATGGGAGTAAAAACGGCAAGTTTAGAGCTTGGTTCTTTGGGTAAAGTTGCTCTTTGGTAATAACCTTTAATACACCTCCTTAAATTAGGGCCCTAATAAGTAAACCGGATCCCGAACTGAAAAGTAAAGGTAAACGGATGTGCCGTCCGGATGCTTTCAAAGCGGATGCTGCTATTGCGGGACTGCGGGTTCAGGTTGTAATAGTAGCTTACGCCCGGTTCGATGAACAGCGAGAGCGGACGGCGAAGTTCCGCCTGCATACCGGCGGCGGCATTCCAGGAAGGTTGCCAGCGGTTGATATGCAGATGCATGCCCGTCTTCTTTGCCGATATGCAATATTCGATCATTCCTCCGCCGGAAGCATAGAAAGAAAGATTCTTCCATTTATAGAAAGTCCAGCTGAGCTTTAACGGTACACCGATATAATGCAACTTCTGGGAGCCGTCATAAGTCGTCTTCTCTTCCAGGATCTCCGAATACAGATAGGTATAAGACAAACCCGTCTCCAACGCGAGCCGGGGCGTGATGTACGTGCGTGCGGAAAGACCGACTGTAATCGGCAGGTGATGCCGGTAATAATAGTCCGTCGTATAGTTGCCCGAACCACCGTTGCCACCGCCGATAGCCGCTTTTGTCGGAAGTTCCTCTGACGGTTTATCGCCCGGCTTTTCCGGTTTATCGTCGGGATTCGGACGTGGTCCCGGATCTGAAACCCAGTCATCGTAATGCTCAAGGCCGCCTCCCATATTCGTCACATTATTGCTACCGGTCTGGATACCGAAAGCAACGCGGTTAAAGTCGAACACTTTCTTCTTTTCCTCCATATGGCGATACGGAATACTGTTCCGCCTGTCCGGCTGCGGACCGGAATCTTTATGGACGGGGCGAGGCGGTTCCGCCTGTCCGACACTGTCTTCTGCGGATTCGGCAACCAAGACTTTTTCCGGCAAATCGACCGGAGACAACTCCGGCATCAGGCTGTCTATAACCTGTATATAGGGGAAGAAGCGAGCCTGGGCGGGCTTCTCCGGAATTTCTTCCTGCGGCAAAGCGGACACCGTGTTTTCCTCTTTTGTCGAAGGGGTGACGACAGGACGTTCCGCTACAGCCGTCTGCGGTCCTCACGGCGGAAAACGACAACCGATATCATCAGACACAACAGGGCGACAGCTGCCACAGCCATCCAACGATACAGCAGCCTGCGGCGAACGGGCTTCATCGCTACCGCCGACGACTCCTGGTCAGGCAAGAGCGCAGGAAGTTCTGCCTCCAGCTTTTCCCAGCCGTCCCTGCGGAGAGGAAGATGAAACTCATCTTCCCGGTCGCGAAGCATTTGCAGTATGTCATTCTTGTCGTTCATGTCTGTCTATTCGGTTTTCTTTAATTGTTCTTTGATACGGGTAACCAGCAGGCGGCGTGCACGATTCAGCTGGGAGGCCGACGACGCTTCGTTGATATGCAAGCTGTGCGCAATCTCCCTATGGCTCCAGCGTTCAAACACATACAAGTTGAATACGGTACGATAACCGGGAGGTAACTCCGCCACAAACGCCATCAGGATATCCATCGACAGGCCGTTCGCATCCGGTTCCTCTTCGTCCGGCAATTCCGGCAGTTCATCCAGCGGCAAGCCGTCGCGGAGCAGGTCTTTATGGCGAAGGTATTCCAGTGAAACATTGGCAAACACCCGGCTCAGCCAGGCGCGCAGGCTCCCTTCACCCCTATAAGTAAAAGATGAAATGGACGAGAAGACCTTCAGAAAACCGTCGTGCAGGAGGTCGTGGGCCGTCTCCTCATCGCCGGCATAGCGATAGCACAAGCATAGCATCCTCTCCGCAAAGCGCTCATACAGCTCCTTGCGGGCAAGATTGTCTCCGGTCTTGCATCTATCGGTCAACTCCGTTTCTGTCATCAAATCTTATAGTGCTTTTAAATGTAAATGCAGGTTTGCATGAAACCTTGCACGAAGGAAGGGAAAAAATTATTTTTATTACAAATCAGAGCATCTCTTGTTATTTTTTTCCTGTTCATAAATATAAAATGCATGTAAATAACATCCAAGTGCCACAAACTGGACAAGAAGAAACAATCCGTATTCTTCTTTGAGACAACAATATAATGAAATAATCAACATCACAGTGCTACATCTAAACACAGCGAAAGGATATGACCTAAATCCTAAAAGATCCGTAAGCCGATCATATTTCCAGAATTTATCACTCACATAAAAAGTAGCGATACCTATCAATATAAATACCACTCCGTCATATTCCGCAATGACAGGGACATACTTGAACAACAACAAAAGGATTATCGTAAACAGAGCAATAAACAAATCAACCCACAAAAAGCCAGGCAAATAATCCCGGAGAAAAGGTTTAAGCGGAAGACTCTTGCTCCGATAGTACCTCTTTCTTAAATAAACGTTTTCATTCCGTTTGGCAAAAAGACAGACATAGCCCAACCCGAATGTATAGGAGATCAATGCCGGAACAAATACCAATATATTTTTCAAACTTTCCATTAACAGACTTCCGTACAAAAGACATACACTTGTAAGGAAAAGAGTCACATTGGTAATAATAATATGATTCGCCATTTTCCAATAAGGCCCCCCAGACCAATGTCTGAATAATAATTTCCACAATAGTATACCGGATAAACAAAAACTTCCAACTGCGAATAAAATATTGGCCGTATCGCTTTCCATATACCGCCCCAAAGCCAACAATCCAACCGACAGCCCAACCAGTGGAACCGATATACACACAAATGGTTTAATATACTTTCTTGTCATTTCATATCATTTTGCAGAAACCTCTTGTGCAAAGGAATAGAAAAAAATTCATTTTTCAGAGCAAGAAGAGCCTCCGCTGATTGCAAAATGTATTTTTTATTGTCAGCGGAGGCTCTTCTTGCCTCAAAAGAAATTATTTATGGCCAGCGGAGGCTCCGCTTAGTCCAAAAATATCATTTTGTAATCAGCGGAGGCTCTTCTTAAACAAAACGACAATATTTATAATCGGCGGAGGCTCCGCTTGGCACAAAAATATCATTTTGCTACAAGCGGAGCATTTTCAGCCTTAAAGTTTATATTTATACAGCTGCGCCATCACCTTCTGATACTCGTTCTGCAACTGCATATAATTCTGCATGCTTTGGTAGAGCGTCGTGACGTCGACAAAATACTCGATCATCGAGATCTGCCCTGCCTGGATTGCCTTGTTCAGCAACGCCAGGTTGTTCTGGCTTTTCAGCACATCGCTATATTCGTCGATCGAGGTTTTCAGGGCGAGCGACTGGTTATAGAGGCGGAGCAATTCGTTCTCGACCGTCGTCGTCGTGCTTTCCAACTGCAAGTCGGTGTAAAGGCTTTGCGCCTTTGCCTGCTTCACATTGTTGCGGTTCGAGAAGAGAGGGATGCTGATGCCGACCAGGAAGCCGTTGAAGCGTTCGCCTCCGGCAGCCGTATTCAGACGGTAACCCAACTCGAAGCCCGGCAGGTTCAGCGATTTACTGACGCTGAGCTGACGCAGGGCGGCGGCCTTCTCGCTTTGCAGGGAAAGCAACTGGCGGTCGGCGGGAACTGCTTCCTGTTTCAGGTCGACGAACGACTGCGGGGCTTCCACCGGTAGATAAGCCGTGTCAGTGAAGTTGATCGCGATACCGCCGTTCAACATCGCTAACTCGCGCAGCTTGGCTACGCGGGCGGCTTCGTTCATGCGGGCTTCATTCTTCGCGTTGAGCAGTTCGAGGTCGATTTTGTTTACTTCGAGCACGTTGGCATCGCCGTTTTGCAACCGTGTCGCATAGAGGGCGGACAGTTGTTCGGCATTCTGCCGGCGGGTGTCCAGCAGGCTCTTCTGCTGGTTCAACAAGATCAGATCGAGGCAGACTTCCTTGGCTTGCAACAGGATTTGCTGGCGGACTTCCGCCCCTTGCCGGTCGAAGCCCTCTCCTTTCGCCTGCGACAGTTTATTCTTCTGCACATAGACAGAAGGGAAATCGAAAGACTGGGAAGCGACCAGCTCGCCCTGTATGCCCATTCCCTCCTTATTCCCATACTGGTGCGTATAGGAGACGGACGGGTCGGGCAGGTTATTTCCCAACCGGGCTTCCAGCTTCTGTGCCGTCACCAATTGGTGGTTCGCCTGCAACTCCTTGTTATTGGCCTCGACGCTGCGAAGACCTCCTCGATGGAGGTCTGCGCACCGGCGGCCATTATAGAAGAAAGGAATGCTATTGTGAATATGAATCGTTTCATTATTTATCTTCTTTATTCATTAATAAATAAACAATCGGGATGATGAAGCCGTTCAGGAAGGTGGATGTCAGCAAACCTCCCAGGATAACAGTTGCCATCGGGCTCTGTATCTCGTTACCGGGCAAGTCGCCGTTCAAGGCAAGCGGGATCAGGGCGAGAGCCGAACTGAGCGCCGTCATCAGGATCGGGTTCAGACGGTCCAGGGAACCTTGCACGACAGCTTGCTTTAACGGC
This sequence comes from Parabacteroides sp. AF48-14, assembly GCF_003477465.1. Classification (NCBI taxonomy): domain Bacteria; kingdom Pseudomonadati; phylum Bacteroidota; class Bacteroidia; order Bacteroidales; family Tannerellaceae; genus Parabacteroides; species Parabacteroides sp. AF48-14. The sequence continues at coordinate 31,047 of NZ_QUDI01000020.1, read as the reverse complement.
ATATTCTCGACTGTCCGGAGATGTGTATAATGGCTGATCAGCAGCATACCGTTACGGGTGGCAATCCCGAACAGGGAGATGAAACCGATGATCGCAGGAATACTCACCTCGCCGGAAGTCAGCTTCAGGATAAACACGCCGCCGATCAACGCCAACGGCAGGTTCAGCAAGACGACTCCGCTCTCCTTCGCATCCTTAAACTCGTTATAAAGTAGCAAGAAGATGACAAGCAAGGACATCAGCGACGTAAACAGGAGCGTACGGCTGGCGGCCTGCTCGCTCTCGAACTGTCCGCCGTATTCGATATGATAGCCTTCGGGCAACTGAATGGAGGCGTCCACCTTTTGCTGGATCTCATTCACGACGCTGCGGAGGTCGCGTTCGGAAACGTTTCCGCTGATCACGATCTTACGCTGGACATTCTCGCGGTTAATCGTGTTCGGACCTGTCACGGAACGGATCTCGGCGACATAGCTCAACGGCACTTTCTTCCCGCCGGCGTCGATCATCAGGTTACGGATATCCTCCATCGTCGCACGGCTCTCGTCGGAAGTCTTGACCGTCAGGTCGAACGTCTTGCCGTCGTCATAGACTTGGCTGACGGCTTCACCGCCCAGCATGACATTCACATATTCTTCAAACTCCGGCAAAGAGATACCGTATTGCGCCATCAGTTCGCGTTTCGGCGTGATGGTAAGCTGCGGGCGTTCGATCTGCTGCTCCACTTTCAGGTCCATCAGGCCGGGGATGCCCTGAATGGCTTCCTTGATCTGGTTGCCGACCGTAAACATCAGGTTCAGGTCCGTACCGAACAGCTTGATTGCGATATTCGCTTCCGTACCGGAAAGCATGGCATCGATACGGTGGGAGATCGGCTGTCCGATTTCGATATTGGCGCCACTGATAGTCGACAGCTTCTTGCGGACATCGTTCATGACGGCGTCGCGGCTACGGTCTTTCAGGATGAAAGGAGCCTCGATCTCGGATACGTTCACGCCTAAGGCATGTTCGTCCAGCTCGGCGCGTCCGGTCTTACGGGCAACCGTCTGTATCTCGGGAACCTGCATCAGCAATTCTTCCGCGCGGCGTCCCATCTCGTTCGATTCGTCCAGGGAGATACCCGGAAGGGAACTGACGTTAATCGTGAACGACCCTTCGTTGAACGGCGGCAGGAAGCTACGTCCCAACGTAAAGAAAGTCCCCAGGGCAACAACGAACAGGGCTATCGTACAGCCCAGCACAATCTTTTTATGCGCTAATGCTCCGTTCAGTGCCTTGCCATATACACCTTTCAGCTTGCGGGCCACCCAAGCTTCTTTCTCTATGCTCTTATCCGTTGCCTTCCGGTTCAGCAGGTAACTACACAACACCGGAGTCAATGTCAACGCCACAACCGTAGAGGCAAACAACGCCACAATAAAAGCAATTCCCAACGGGATCAACATACGTCCTTCCATCCCGTGCAGGAAGAAAAGGGGCACGAAACTGACCACGATAATCAACGTCGAATTAAGAATCGGCATACGGACCTCACGGGAAGCGTCGAACACGACATCCAGAATGGAACGCTGCTCTGCGGGCGGCAGCAAGCGGTTCTCGCGTATTCGCTTATAGACATTCTCCACGTCGACAATCGCATCATCCACCAACGAACCGATCGCAATCGCCATACCTCCCAGGCTCATGGTGTTTATGGTCAATCCCATATAATGCAGCGCCAGAATGGAAACCAACAGGGAAAGAGGAAGGGCAACCAGCGAAATCACCGTCGTACGGATATTCATCAGGAAGAGGAAGAGGACGATCACCACAAAGAAGCTCCCCTCGAACAGACTATTCTTTACGTTATTGATAGAGCTGTCGATGAAGCGGCTCTGGCGGAAGATATCCGTCGAGACATGCACGTCTGACGGCAAGTTTTTCTGTAAATCCGCCACAATCGCATCCAGCTTATCTGTCAGGTCGATCGTACTCGTATTCGGCTGCTTGGTGACCGTTATCAGCACGGCCGGTTTAGCCCGTTCGGAAGCCGTTCCGAGTTTCGGGCTCTTGCCGCCGATCTTCACCGTCGCCACATTCTCCAAGAGGACAGGGAAATCGCCGACAGTCTTTACAACACCTTTTCCGATCTCTTCCGCTTTGGCAGTGGAAAGGACGCCCCGGATGATGTATTCGTTATCGTATTCATAGAGTACGCCACCGTTGGCATTCCGGTTCATATTGCGAGTTACGGTCAGGACTTCATTCAAGCTGACGCCGTAATGCTTCATGCGAGCCGGATCGAGCAGAATCTGGTATTCCTTAATGTCTCCACCAATCACAGCCACCTGTGCCACGCCGCCTGTCGAAAGCAGTCGCGGACGGATTGTCCAGTCGGCAATCGTACGCAGGTCCATTTGGGTGGTGACAGCCGTCGAATCGTCAACCGTCAATCCGATAATCATCATTTCCCCCAGAATGGAAGACTGCGGGCCTAATGTCGGTTTCCCGACATTCTCCGGCAAGCTTTCACCAACAACGGCCAGCTTCTCAGATACAATTTGGCGGGCCCGGTAAATATCCGTCCCCCAATCGAACTCAACCCAGACAACCGAAAAACCGGTCGTAGAAGACGAACGCACACGGCGCACATCCATCGCACCGTTCACAGCCGTTTCCACCGGGAAAGTAACCAGGCGTTCCACCTCTTCGGGCGCCATGCCATTCGCCTCCGTCATGATAACAACAGTCGGCGCATTCAAATCCGGGAACACATCCACATCCGTATGGAACGCCGTATATGTTCCAGCAATCATCAGCAGCAGGGAACAGACCAGTACAACCAGCCTGTTATGCAGCGAGTAATATATTATCTTGTTCAACATAATTTAATTGACAATTGATAATTGACAATTGACAATTAAGAAGACTGTGACAAACTAATTGTCAATTCTCCATTGTCAATTGTCAATTTATTAATGATTATGTGTATGTGCAGGAATAGCATTAGAGGCAGAAGCTAACTTGATCTGGTACGCGCCTTCGGTCACGACTTCGTCACCGGCTTTCAGGCCGCTCAGGATCTGCACTTCGGAACCGTTATCGGCTCCTAACGTCACAGGCACTTTCTTGTAGGCTTCCTCATGCTCGCGAACATAGACAGAATAGACGCCCTGCTCCTCGATAAGTGCAGAGACGGGAACGCTTATCACGTTTTGTAGCGGTGCGGTAAGCAGATAGATTTCGACGAATGAACCGGGAATGATAGCGCCTTTGTTGTCGAACTCGAACGTTACCGGCACATAGAACGAGTTTGCATCGGAAGCCTTCCCATACGAAAGCAGACGTCCGCGCAGGTCGGACAGTTTATAAGTCGCATTGTCATACGGTGTACGGAAATTGGCAGACTGCACGGAAGGCAGATAGTTATAATATTTCTCCGAAACCTCTGCACGCAGCACCAGGCGATTATTCTGTGAGATAGTCGCCAACGGCTGGCCGACAGTCACATAATCACCCTCCTTCACTTGCAGGTTCTTCAGATAGCCATTTATCGGCGAAACAACGGAAACACCGTTAGCCGTCTGTTTTCCTGCAACAGCTTCCCAGGCGACTTTCGCATTCTCATAATTCAGGCGTGCCTGCTCGAAATCTTTGGCTGAAACGATCTTATCTCCTATCAAGGCTTCCATGCGTTCATATTCCTTCTTTGCGTTCTCATACGCATATTTGGCTTTGGCTGCCACATTTCCGTCAGACAGCCCGCTGGATGCAAGACTCAGGATTGCCTGCCCCTTGCGTACAGCCGCTCCATCGACAAACGACAGGTTGCCGAATGTCACCACACCGGGAACCGTAGCGACAACAGCCGACTCTTCTCCCTGGGCAGCCATCACGCGGCCGCTTGTTTTGATCACATCCGTGAATGCGCCCGGTTCCACTTTATGCGTCTTCAGCCCGACTGCTTCCGCAAGCGCCTTTTTAAAGGATATTTCTCCGGCATGTCCTCCACCGGCTTCTTCATGTGCATGATCATGTCCCTCGTGTTCATGGTCATGCCCCTCATGATCGTGATCATGTCCTTCTTCATGCTCGTGAGCTTCGTGTTCGTGCTCTCCGTGAGTCGCAGTATTCCCACTGCAACCCGCTAACAGGTAGGCGAAAATCACCCACGCTAAATATATCTTCTTCATTCTGATAGATTTGTCTAATGTATATTCGATAATAAATAATAAGGATAGAAGGTTGCATCAAAAGCGGGAATTAACACTCTTGACACGACTTCACTCAATCATCAATTATACATAGAACGGAGGCGCACGAAGCCCTGACGCAGATATTATCCACGTATCATGCAGGGACTCGATGTAAAAGGACCGGTCTTTCTCAAATAAGAGTTTATAGAATACCGGAACAGGAGGATTTATATAGTCAAAAAGTACAAGCAAGGGGAACAGATATTGGCTTGCATCTCCATCTGTCGTATGTGAAAAGATAGAAGTATAGAGCGCGATGTTATGCCCGTTGCAGCCGCAGTCATGCGATTGCGAACTGCCATGCCCGCCATGAGCCGCTTCGGTCGACAGCGATTTATAGCACGGCAACCCGTTACTATGGTGATGATGCGGCACAACGACCGACAGTAACACCACGATACTAACAAGCAGCATCACATACTGATATATTTTCCGTTTCGCTCTCATACTTAGTGATGCAAAAATAAGAAGTTTTTCATTACTACGCAATTATACATCTAAAGAATAAGGCCAATTTGACTCTCATAATTGACTTTTGATTCATTTTTATTTCATTTTTCGGAACAAAAGGGCTCTTTCTTGCGTTATAAGAGTAAATACTACATATACATATTTAATAGGGAGAAATAAAATGACAACAGATGTACTCAACAATAATCTGATAGAAGCGTTAAAAATGAAAATTCCCGATGGTTCAAATCTCGCAAATGAATTAATGGACATTTTATACATCGGGAAAGAAGCTGTCTACCGCAGATTAAGAGGCGAGGTACCTTTTACATTAGCAGAAGCAGCCACCTTATCAAAAAAATTAGGCGTTTCACTGGACCAGGTCGTCAGTGCAGGTTTTACAAATAATGCCATGTTCAATCTGAACTTTTTGCATTATTCGGAACCACTAAAGACCTACTCATCTATCATCAGGCATTACACAGATGTATTGGAAACTATAGCCGGTGATCCTGAATCCGATCTTTGCACAGCATCCAATATGATACCGCAAGCGTTTTATCTGAGATATGAATATCTTTCACGCTTCCGCTTGTTCAAATGGATGTATCAGCATGAGAAAGTAAACTGCGTTAAAAACTTCTCAGAACTTCAACTGACGGAAGAACTGGCCGATGCACAAAAAAAATTTGTCAACATCTCCCAAGAAATCGAGACGACCAATTACATATGGGATCAATTGATCTTCAAGCACCTGGTCAATGATATCAAATATTTTCAGGATATGCATTTAGTCACGGAAGAAGAAGTTGCAAAACTGAAAGAGGAACTTTTTCATTTGCTTGACGAACTGGAAGAGATTGCAACCATCGGCAAGTATCCGATTAGCGGAAAGAACGTTAATATCTATATTTCGAATATTGATTTCGAAGCGACTTACAGCTACGCCAGCATGAAGAATTTCGAATTCGGGATGATTCGCATCTTCTCGATCAACTCGATCTCTTCTAAAGACAAGGAGTTCTGTCAGAGCCAGCGGGAATGGATCAAATCTCTCAAACGCTTCTCGACCAACATATCGGTGAGCGGAGAAATACAACGCATCCAGTTCTTCAACGCACAACGGGAACATATCAAAATGCTCTGAAAGAGCATTTTGATAGTTGAAAGTGTTAACCGATTTTCGCACAGATAAGTTCAGCCGCTTTCTTTCCGCTCATCAGCATACCGCCGAAGATCGGTCCCATACGGAAACTACCGCTTACACCATTAGCAGCCATACCGGAAACGAACAATCCCGGATAGATTTCCTTTGTATTCTCGACAGTCGTAGATTCGCCTAACTCGACGTTCAACGAACGTTCGCCGATCACACCGCCAGTCGGAGTGTTCAATTTAATATCGTTCTTGCGGGCAACTACGCGGGCAATTTCGCAATCGTGACCTGTTCCTTCCAGAACAGCCTTTGCCATGATCGTCAGCGGGTCCACATGCATACCTTCACGGATGACCGGAGCCCAGTTCACAACCACGCCGGCTACGGCGTCGTTATGGAACACAACGTCTTCTACAGAATAGCAGTTGAAAATAGTTGCACCGGCCTTCGTTGCGTTATAGATCAATGCAGAAGTGGTGTGTACGGAGTCCATAATATAAGTACCGTTACCGGCATCCTTATAGCTAACGCCCAACTCTTTCACGATCGGCATGGCTTCTTCCTGCACGACGATGTCGTTAAACATCATGGCGCCGCCCCACATACCTCCACCGGGAGCCAGTTTACGGTCGAACAAAGCAACTTTCTTTCCGGCTTTAGCCAGGTAATAAGCGGCAACAATACCGGAAGGGCCACCGCCTACAATAGCGACATCAATAGACAAATTACTCTTCAACTTCGCAAAGTAAGAGTCAATAATTCCTGTTGAAACAATCTGTTCCATACAAAATAATAATTAGAGTTTAAACATCGGGAAGCACATAGAGGTAACGCTCCCCTTTATTTAGCAATTCTACCTTTTCCCTTCACGGCATTACCCGGGCAGGTTCTATGGGTATAATCTCAGCCTGATAGTAAGGCACCCCTATGATAAGTCGGTTGCAAAGATAATAAATTATCCGAAATGCGGCGGGCGTTTATTCATTTTCCGTTCTACAAAACTTTTCATAAACTCGACTGTTTCGTCCACTCCCAACACGGAAACATCAATCGAGAAGTTATAGCTCGAGGCAACTCCCCATTCTTTATTCGTATAATAGTTATAGTAGGCAGCACGCGATTTGTCGGTTTTTGTCATCAACTCTTCCGCCTGTTCCACCGTAACATGCTGGTTTTCGATAATCCGCTGGATCCGGTTTTCTTTGTTGTTATGGATAAAGAAACTCAAACAATCCGGATCGTCGCGCAAGATATAATCGGCGCATCGGCCCACGATTATGCAAGAACCTTTCTCCGCCAAGTTCCGGATCGCATCGCTCTGGTAGAGGAACAAACGGTCGTTAGACAACACATCGGCATACGGAGGAAACAGCCCCATATAAGAATAGCCCATCGTAAAAGCGTATGCCAGCCCACTGGATGCCCGTTCGTCAGCCTTCTCAAAAAACTCTTCACTGAGCCCGCTCTCCTTGGCAGCAATCGCCATCAGTTGTTTGTCATAATAGGCAATACCCAGCGCCTTTGCCAACTTCTGCCCTATCTCGCGGCCACCACTGCCAAACTGCCGGCCGATGGTGAGTATGATTTTATTGTCGTCCATAATTATTTCTATTTATCTGCATTCTCTTCTAATGCATCTTTCTCTAAATCTATTATAATGCGATCAATTTCATTCTGTAATTGAGGAACATTTACTTTTACGATACGAAGAATTATTTCTGCATCCACATTAAAATACTGATGTGCAATTATATCACGCAGCCCCATCACATTCCGCCAGCTTATTGCCGGATATTTTGAGAAAAGAGATTTATGTGTATACTTATCAATATTCTTTACTGCTTCACCAATAGTAACCAACAACATACAAATACTATCCAATCTCATCATCCCATCAGGAGAATGAGTAAAATCATCAGCTGTATTTACAGGTATAGAACGAGTAACAATCGTACACAACGAATCTCTGATTTGTTTAAATAATAATAGAACTTCTTCCTTACACATATATCCCGTCCCTCTCTATATTTCTTTTTAGTAAGATATTCATATTATCACGAAGACGAATTATGTCAATCTTACAGTTCAGCAATTCTTCTAATTCGTATTTAATATTTAGAAGAATAAAGCCATCCGGCTCCTTCATCTCTACACAAACGTCCAAATCGCTATCTATATTTTGTTCATTACGGGAAACAGAACCGAATATTCCCAAACGGATAATACCATATCGTTCGGCCATCTGTTGTTTATAACAGCGAAGTAGTTCCAGATATTCTGCTCTTGTCCTCATACTTACATTGAATATTAGTTTATCTAAATAGTATGTGTTGTCACAAAGATATACATTTTTTATTTAGCACGAAACTTCCTGAACTGGTTTATTAATACAACAGCGGTCACGGCGGTGGCAGTCGCATCGGCAATCGGAATACTGATCCAGACGCCCAACGTGCCAAGCCAGGGAGGAAGAATCAGCAGGCAGGGTACGAGGAACAGCAACTGACGCGTCAACGAAAGAAAGATCGCCTTTTTCGACATCCCGATAGAAAGGAAAAAGTTCGTCGCCACCATCTGGAATCCGACAATCGGAAAAACGGCAAAGACGATATGCAAGCCTGATACAGCCGCCGCAATCAACTCCGGATCGGTTGTAAACATACGGACAATCATCGAAGGGAACAGCTGGCAGAGCAGGAAACCTGTTGTCGCCACCCCAATCGCCCACTTCATCGTCAGCTTCGTCACCTCCGTCACACGCGGATACAGACGGGCACCGAAATTATAACCGGCAATCGGCTGCATTCCCTGGTTGAATCCCATGATAATCATAATAAAAAGAAATATAATCCGGTTCACGATCCCGTATGCCCCAATCGCCATATCGCCCCCATGTTCTTTCAGCCCCCGATTAATCAGGATTACGATCAAACAAGCGCAAAGGTTCATCAGGAAAGGCGACAGCCCGATGTAGAGGATGCCTTTCACAATCTCATTCTTCAGCCGGAAAATGCCCTTTTTAAAATGCAAGAGTTGTGTCGGCCGGGAGAAATGGATCAATTGTCCGGTCAGGGAAATAACCTGAGAGATAACCGTTGCCCACGCCGACCCCTTGATTCCCCAGCCGAAACCGAAGATAAAGAGCGGATTCAACACACAGTTGATCACCACGGATGCCAGCGTTGCATACATAGCCATCTTCGGAAAGCCGGAAGAGCGCAGGACTGAGTTCAGTCCTAAATACATATGCGTCACCACATTCCCCATCAGAATCACTTTCATGTAATCACGCGCATACCCGATCGTATTCTCACTTGCTCCGAAGAAATAGAGGATAGGATCGAGAAACATCATGAAAGCCAGCGTAAACGCAAGTCCTAACACCACATTCAGCACCAGCACGTTTCCCAACACCCGGTTCGCCCCCTCGTAATCCTTTTGCCCTAACTTCACAGACACCAGTGTGGAAGCCCCCACCCCGACCAGCGAACCGAAAGCGGCAGCCAGATTCATCAACGGAAAGGTCAGGGCAAGGCCCGAGATCGCTAACGCCCCGACACCATGTCCGATAAAAATACTGTCAGCCATATTATAGAGCGAAGAGGCCGTCATGGCAATAATGGCAGGAATGGCGTATTGCGTCAGTAGCTTGCTGATCGGCTCGGTACCGAGCACTAAAGGAGAATTCTGTTTAGTCATGCTGCAAAGGTACGCAGATTTAGAAAAAAAGGTTACTTTTGTTATCTTATAAAGTATAAAAATTATGGCGGAAAATTTAGTAATCAACGACGGAAGCAAAAAAGAACAATACGAAACACTGCTTCCTCAACTGAAAGCATTGACAGCCGGTGAGACCGACGCAGTGGCAAATATGGCAAATATCGCCGCCGCTCTCCGGCAGACATTCGGTTTCTTCTGGGTCGGTTTCTACAGAGTGATAGAAGACACGTTAATATTGGGACCATTCCAAGGTCCGTTGGCTTGCACGCGCATCCGCTACGGGAAAGGCGTATGCGGCACAGCCTGGAAAGAAGCCCGCACAATCATCGTTCCGGATGTCGATAAGTTTCCCGGCCATATCGCCTGCAGCTCCGCCTCCCGTTCGGAAATCGTCGTGCCGGTCATCAAAGAGGCTAAAGTCGTTGCCGTCCTGGATATAGACAGTGATGCGCTTGGCACGTTCGATGAAACGGATGCCACTTATCTTGAAAAGATTTGTGCGGAAATTGTTGCGTTATTGAAAATATAAATTTTACAATAACCCCCTTTTTCAGCCGTTTTTCTATTTCATCCGAAATTCCGATTCATTTTGGATTGACTCTTTTTACGGTTTTAGCCTCTCTTTTTGACAAGTAAAAAAAAGAGGTGCCGGGACTGTTTCAAAAAGTGTGCATTTTGATTGCAGAAAAACGGAAATACCAACAAAGCGATAAAGCTTAACTCCCGGAGAATCGAATATTTGAAAATAAAACGGACGGCGTTCCAAATATCCCAAGGAAATTCAGGGCCTTTTTTGCCCTTTGGACGGTCGTAATGGAGGAAAACACTCAAAAAAGTAGAAAAAGTCCCTTTTTGAGGTCAAAAAAGCGGATTAACATTTGTTTGGATTCAAACCTCTTTTTTCTCTTGAAAAATACGTTTTTTACAATAAGCTCCCCTAAATAATAATTGATTGTCCCATATCCGGCAAAATTTGAATTATCCGTACTTTGATTAAAAGATATAAAATAACCACTCAGCACAGAGGGCTACTAACTAATTGTTTTTTTATACGCAAGCACCGCAATTATCCTCTGTTACTGAATGGTATTTTAAATCATAGCCTACAGTTTTAATTAAAGCCTGTCAGGTGTTCGGTTTCAAGGCCTATTATTAATTGTGAATATGGATAAATAATAATAGTGCACCTTATCTTAATTACTGTCACACAAATATATAACTATATATCACAAACAGAGTGTTCTTTTTTACGGAATAAATGGCAAATATTCGCATATTTACAGCAAAAAGCCTCAAACAGGAAATACGGAGAAAAATAACAGAAGCCATGACATTGTCTATGCATTTTTTTATACTTTTGTACGCATAAGACAGAATATACACAACAATGAAAAGTAAAAGTTTAGTTTCTATCGATCAATGTACCAAAGAGGACATTCTTCGTATTCTGGATAACGCCAGGAAGTTTGAAGCGAATCCGAACCGTAAAGTGCTGGAAGGCAAAGTGGCAGCGACCTTGTTCTTCGAGCCCTCCACCCGTACCCGTCTCAGTTTTGAGACTGCCGTGAACCGGTTGGGCGGACGTGTGGTCGGTTTCTCCGATGCATCCACGACCAGTTCTTCCAAAGGCGAAACACTGAAAGATACCATCCTGATGGTAAGCAACTATGTCGACCTGATCATTATGCGCCATCACCTGGAAGGCGCTGCCCGCTACGCTTCGGAGGTAACAAATATTCCTATCATCAATGCCGGAGACGGTGCAAACCAACATCCCTCACAAACCATGCTGGATTTGTATTCCATCCAAAAGACACAAGGCAAGCTGACCGACCTGACCATCACGATGGTGGGCGACCTGAAATACGGACGTACCGTCCACTCGCTGATCGTAGGGATGTCCCATTTCAATCCGACATTCAACTTTATCGCTCCGAACGAACTCCGCATGCCGGACGAACAAAAGAATTTCTGCGATAAACACGGCATCAAATACAACGAATATACCGAATTTACGGAAGAGATCATCAACCAAACGGATATTCTGTACATGACCCGCGTACAACGCGAGCGCTTCACCGACCTTGAAGAATACGAACGCGTGAAGAATGTGTATATCCTGAAGAACGACATGCTGAAAAACAGTCGCGAAAACCTGCGCATCTTGCATCCGCTGCCTCGTGTAAACGAGATCGCTTACGATGTGGACGACAATCCCAAGGCTTACTACATCCAGCAGGCACGCAACGGATTGTTTGCCCGCCAGGCTATCATCTGTGAAGTATTGGGAATCCCTGTTGAAGAATAAGAACCCAGTTCATTAATTTTCAATTTTCAATTATCCATTTTCAATTATAAAGCTATGTCAGCAGAAAAGAAAAAAGAATTACAGGTCGCCGCTTTAGAAAACGGTACGGCTATCGATCATATCCCCCCCAGCCAGTTGTTTAAAGTAGCTAAATTGCTGGGACTGGAAAACATGGACAATACAATCACAATCGGCAACAACTTCCACAGCAACAAAATGGGATGTAAAGGTGTAATCAAGATATCCGACAAATTCTTCTGCGATGCGGAAATCAACCGGATCGCCCTGATCGCCCCGAATGTGATCCTGAACATTATCCGCGATTATGAAGTTGTAGAGAAGAAGACGGTTACTTTGCCGGACGAACTGGTTGGTCTGGTTAAATGTAACAATCCGAAATGCATCACCAATAATGAACCGATGCCGACCCGCTTCGATGTGATCGACAAGGAAAAAGGCACGATCAGATGTCATTATTGCGAGCGTAAGATCAATAAAGAAGATATTATCATCAAATAATTTGTATGAAACACGACTGGAAGCCCGGCACGATGATCTACCCTTTACCAGCGGTAATGGTAAGTTGTGGCTCAGAGCCTTCAGAATATAATATCATAACCGTCGCGTGGGTCGGTACGATCTGTACCAATCCGCCGATGTGTTATATCTCCGTACGTCCGGAACGTCACTCCTATCCGATCCTGAAAAAGAATATGGAGTTTGTCATCAACCTGACGACCCGGGAACTGGCTTATGCAACCGATTGGTGCGGTGTCAACTCCGGTAGGGACCACGCTAAGTTTGAAGAGATGAAACTGACGCCCGGCAAAGCCTCGGTTGTCAATGCCCCGATCATAGAAGAATGTCCGCTCTGTATCGAATGCCGGGTGAAAGAGGTTATGGCGTTGGGAAGCCACGATATGTTTATCGCCGATGTGGTAAACGTACAGGCCGACGACAAATATTTAGATGCGGCAACAGGGGCTTTCGATATGCAACGCGCCGATCTGCTGGCATATTCCCATGGCAAGTATTATGGATTGGGCGACTTTGTCGGTAAGTTCGGCTGGTCGGTCAAAAAGAAAAAATAAAGATGAAGAAGATTTACCTGCTATTGCTGATACTTCCACTCTGCTTTCCAGTAAATGCCCAGAAGTTTATCTCCATAAAAGACAAGACATTCAACTGGGGAGGAAAAGTCGGAATGAACGCAGCCCTTCCTATTGTCAACTCCCTGACAATCGATGATGTGGAGATGGAAGACATACGTCTGCAATATAAGGTAGGTTACCAAGCTTCGGTATTCGCACGTGTAAATATCGATCGTTTTTACATACAGCCGAGCCTTACCTGGCAATATTCGGAAGGCGATATCCGTTTCAACATTCCACAGAAAGACAACTTTCCACTTGACGGACCACTCGCCCCAAACCCTGTAAGCAAAAACAGGATCACCTATAAGGCAGCCACACTGGAATTACCGGTAATGGTCGGCTATTACCTGGTCAAAGAAGGCCCTTATGCGTTAAGCATGATGTTCGGCCCTAATATCAAATACAACTATAAGAATCGCTACAGTACGAGCCTGACAGACATGCCCCGCGAGTTTGTAGACAACAGTACGCCTTTCGGTATCAGCCTTGCCGCCGGATTAGGAGTCAGCATCTGGCGTCTCTTTTTTGACTTCAGCTATGAATTCGGCTTGAACGAAGTTGCATCCGACTTCCACGAAATCAACAATAACGCCGCCAATAAGGAAGGAACGCTCAGCATCGACAAGCGAACGAATATAATGAGTTTCTCACTCGGCTTCCTGTTCTGAAAAGATATCATATTCCCATAATAAAAAAGCCCTGTAATTATTAATTACAGAGCTTTTCTTTGTTTTGCTTTCTTCGAAAGCGGTCCGGACGGGACTCGAACCCGCGACCCCATGCGTGACAGGCATGTATTCTAACCAGCTGAACTACCGAACCAAAGTTTAGTGCGATCTCTCTTGATTGCGGTGCAAAGGTAGATATTATTTTGAATCTTGCAATAGTTTCATGACAAATATTTACTTCGGAAGGATTATTTTCCTACTTTTGCCCTTCATATAAATAATAATAATCATGAAGAATACTCCTGTAGATTATCAGACTGCCAGACGAATAATCGATGGCTACGGACTTCCCGACTTCGGGAAAGCTACAATACGTGAGGTTGTTGCGATATCCACACAACTCGAACAAGAGACAAAAACAGAATTTATCCACATGGAAATGGGTGTTCCCGGCCTCAAAGCCGCCCAGGTGGGCGTCGATGCCGAGATCAAAGCGCTCCAAGACGGCGTTGCATCCATCTATCCGAATATCAACGGGACACCGGAAGTAAAAGCCGAAGCCTCCCGCTTCATCAAAGCGTTTATCGATATTGACGTCGCACCGGAAGGTTGTGTGCCCGTGACCGGCTCCATGCAGGGAACATACGCTTCGTTCCTGGTCAGCGGACAATGCACGCCGGGAAAAGACACGATCCTGTTCATCGACCCGGGTTTCCCTGTGCAGAAACAGCAGATCGTGGTGATGGGCTACAAATATGAATCGTTCGACGTTTATGAATACCGCGGAGAAAAGCTGCGTGAAGTACTGGAACAGTATCTTTCCAAAGGAAACATAGCCGCCATGATCTACTCCAATCCCAATAATCCCGCCTGGTTCTGCCTGAAAGAAGAAGAACTGAAGATTATCGGAGAGATGGCGAATAAATACGACACGATTGTAATTGAAGACCTCGCCTACTTCGCCATGGACTTCCGCAAGCCGTTAGGAAAACCGTTTGAGGCGCCTTATCAGGCAACAGTCGCACGCTACACAGACAATTACATCCTGCAAATCTCCGGTTCCAAAGCCTTCAGCTATGCCGGCCAGCGCATCGGTGTAACAGCAATCTCCGACAAACTCTATCACCGCGCCTATCCGGGACTGACACAACGTTACGGCGGAGGCACATTCGGAACGGTGTACATCCACCGCGTGCTCTATGCCATGTCGTCCGGAACAAGCCACTCGGCGCAGTTTGCACTGGCAGCCATGTTCAAGGCGGCAGCGGACGGAACGTTCGACTTCATTTCGGAAGTGAAGGAATACGGACGCCGGGCGGAAAAGCTCAAAAAGATATTTACGGACTACGGCTTCCGGATCGTGTACGACCACGACCTGGACGAACCGATTGCCGACGGGTTCTACTTCACGATCTCCTATCCGGGCATGACCGGAGGCGAGTTGATGGAAGAACTCATCTACTACGGAGTAAGCGCCATCTCATTGAGCACGACGGGAAGCAACCAGGAAGGCTTGCGCGCCTGTACCTCTTTTATCAAACCGCATCAGTATGCACTCCTCGAAGAGCGCTTGAAGCTCTTCAAAGAGAATCACACGGCATAATTAACACGAATCGGGCTTCTGTTTAATATACATTAACACGGAAGCCCGGTTTTTCATTTGTTTCTTTAACCCAAAAGCTATATATTGTCGCAGTTTTATTATTAACCAGCAAGTTAAAGTCCCGCTATGGCAATGTATAACAACATATTTAAAATAACACATAATGATGTGCTCCCGGCTCAGGGAAGCATACTGATATCAGAACCTTTCCTGCAAGACGCCTATTTCCAACGTTCCGTTGTATTGCTGGTGGAACATGCACCGGAAGGCTCGATGGGACTCGTCCTGAATAAAAAGACCGAACTATTGGTCAACACATTCTTTGAGGACTTGAAGAAGTATCCGGATATGCCGATCTACTTAGGCGGTCCGGTCAGTGCAAACCGCCTGTTCTTTATCCATTCGTTGGGAGATATGATTATTCCGAATTCGGTCAAGATCAACGAGCATCTCTACTTCGACGGAGACTTCAATGCGCTGTTGCGCTACATTCAGAACGGGCATCCGATCGATGGGAAAGTGAAATTCTTCCTGGGCTATTCCGGCTGGCAGGAAGGACAGTTGACGAATGAAATCTCCAAGAACTCATGGGTTGTGAGCCATGCCTCCAACCGGAACGTATTGCTTGCCGAGGGTGAAGATTTCTGGAAGCGTTCGCTCGAATCGCTCGGCAGCCAATATGAAACCTGGACTAAGTATCCGAAAGATCCTTATCTGAACTGATCCCCGCCCCTCATTTACACGCTTATTTATTGATACGTTGCATAACCAGTACGTCCGAATAGCCGTCTTCAGTGGCTATCCAGTCTGTCAGTATGCCTGTCACGGTGAAGCCGCAACGGGTAAACAACGCTTTGCTGGCTTCATTGCCAACCGGAATATGCACGTATAGCTGACGCAGTTTAAGGAAAGAGAAGGCATAGCGGATCAACAGGCCGAGCGCCTCCGTTGCCAGGCCGTTCTTCTGATAAACAGGATCGACCAGTATGCCGACTCCGGCACGGCGGTGGTGCGGCTCGAAATCGTACAGGTCCAACATCCCGACAGTTGCTCCGGTCGGACGATAGTCTATCATCAGGCGCAATTGTTTCAGGTCGAACAGATCCCGGTGGGATTCGGCAATATATTCTTTAAGCAGATAGCGCGAATAAGGCGCCAACGTATTTCCCAATCCCCACCATTCGGGTTTATTCTCCCAATGATATAACAACTCCAGGTCTTCCGGTTCCGGAGCGCGAAGGCTTATAGTTTCGTTCGACAACAATTCCATCAGATCAACTTTTTACTTTCCTTATTATATATATGGTAAGAGATCTTCTTATCCACCATCTTGTCCATCAGCAGAAGCATCTGCTCGAAGCGCGCATCGGGATAGCAGAATGCTAAATCGGTAAAACGCTTCATCTGGTTGCGACGGCAGATGGCATCCATCACACGCTCTTCGTCCAAGTCCCAGAGATTGACATACTCCAACTCCGGCATCCGCTTGACGCAGGCGGCTTTCACCTCCTCGAACATCTCTTCGCGGCAGAGGATCAGCAGGCGACGATGGCGTGAGCGCGGTTTCCGCTTCAGCCCCAACAGGCCGACGAGCGCGGACAGCGAACCTTTCAGCAAGACAGCCAGCCGGATCAGCAAGCCCATCAACCAGCCGGAATGCGGATAATATTTCCGGTAGAAGATCAGCATCGCACCGTAGAACGCTTTCACATACTTGACGTCGCCATGCTTCGTGCTCTCGCCCTTATAATGGAGGATGCGTTCGGGGATGTAATAGTTCTTATAGCCTCCCTGCACAATCCGGTACGACAGGTCTATATCTTCGCCATACATAAAGAACGACTCGTCCAGCAGCCCCACCTTGTCGAGCGCCTCACGCCGGAGGAACATAAACGCGCCGGCCAAGACTTCCACCTTATGCTGCTTCTCCTCGCTCAGATACGGAAGGCTGTAACGGGCAAACACGCGGGAACGGGGAAACAGTTTAGACAACCCGAACAGCTTGCAGAAAGAGACCCAGGGCGACGGAAAACTCCGCTTGCTCTCAGGCAGGAACGCTCCGTGTCCGTCCAGCATCTTCACGCCTATCCCGCCCGCTTCCGGATGCTCGTCCATAAAGAAGCAGAGGGAACGCAGGCTCTCCTCTCCGATCACGGTGTCGGGATTCAGCAGGAGGACATATTCGCCGCTACTCATCCGGATCGCCTGGTTGTTGGCTTTTGCAAAGCCGGGATTATCGGAGTTCTCGATAAAGGTCACTTCCGGAAAACGCGGGCGGAGGTATTCAAGGGAACCGTCCGTCGAATGGTTGTCGACCACCAGCACTTCCGCCTCCATGCCCCGGACGGCGGCGCGAACGGAGCAAAGGCATTGCTCGAGGAAATACTTTACATTATAATTGACTATGACTATTGATAGTTTCATATCTTTATGGAATCATTAAAACTTGTGCGGTTCACGATGGAACGGCCCAGGGTTATTTCGTCGGCATACTCGATCTCGTCGCCAATGGAAACGCCGCGGGCGATGACGGAAATCTTTACATCGTATGGCGATAGCTTGCGATAGATGAAGAAGTTGGTGGTGTCGCCCTCCATCGTCGTACTAAGCGCCAGGACCACTTCGCCCACTTCGCCGTCCGCCACACGCTGCACAAGGCTGTCGATCTGCAGGTCGCCCGGTCCGATCCCGTCCATCGGCGAGATAATGCCGCCCAGGACGTGGTAGACGCCCCGAAACTGTCCGGTGTTCTCGATCGCCATTACCTCTTTAATGTTCTCGACTACGCAAACCGTCGAACGGTCGCGTTGCGGGTCGGCACAGATGGAACAGATGTCCTCATCGCATATATTATGGCATACCTTGCAGTATTTCACATCCCGCCGAAGCGCCACCAAAGCGGCGGCAAAGCCTTCCGTATATCCGGCATCCCGGCGGAGCATGTACAAAGCCAGACGGAGCGCAGTCTTCCGCCCTACGCCCGGCAAGGACGACAACTCGTTCACTGCATTTTCCAATAAGACAGATGGATATTTCTGATTCATTCCTTTTATCTTCTTTCTGCGCAAAGATAAGCAAAATCTTCCTTATGCATTAACTCTTTCCATGTATTCCCTTAGTTGTCCGCTTGGCGGCGGACGATCGTTCGCCGGCCGCCGGACGATCGTTCACCACCAAGCGGACGATCGTTCACCGCCAAGCGAACGGTTTATCTGTAGTAAGGAAAGAGTTAACGGATCGTAGACAAAACTCTACTTCACCGCAGTCTTTCCTCTTGCTTCTTATTGAGAAATAGTGTAGATTTGCGTGATTAATCAGTAAGCGATAAGTGTATTCAAATTAAATCTAACTAAATAAGTAAACACCGTGAAGAAGGAAGACGAAGAAAAGGTGGGCGGGCTACCGGAAAATGCCTATAGAGAATTGAAAGAAGGTGAGGTCTACGAACCCATCATGTCGCCCGACAAACAATATCGGGAAGTAACACCCTGGTCCGTATTCTGGGGACTGGTCATGGCTGTCATATTCAGTGCGGCAGCAGCTTTCCTGGGGCTGAAGGTCGGACAGGTATTCGAGGCGGCGATCCCGATTGCGATCATTGCTGTCGGACTGTCGAGCGGTTTTAAACGGAAGAACGCATTGGGCGAGAATGTCATTATCCAGTCTATCGGGGCGAACAGCGGGGTGATCGTGGCTGGTGCTATCTTTACGCTTCCCGCACTTTATATCCTGCAAGATAAATATCCGGAGATTACGATCAACTTCTTCGAAGTGTTTATGAGCTCACTGTTGGGCGGAATCCTCGGCATCCTGCTGTTGATCCCGTTCCGGAAGTATTTCGTTTCGACGATGCACGGCAAGTATCCGTTCCCGGAAGCCACTGCAACCACGCAGGTACTGGTGTCCGGCGAAAAGGGAGGCAACCAGGCTAAACCGCTTATCTATGCCGGGCTGATCGGCGGGCTGTATGACTTTATCGTTTCGACGTTCGGTTGGTGGAGCGAAACTGTCAGCACGCGTATCGTTGGTTTCGGCGAAATGTTGGCCGATAAGATAAAGGTTGTGTTTAAGGTAAACACAGGTGCGGCCGTTTTAGGGCTTGGATATATCATCGGGTTGAAGTATTCGGCTATTATCTGTGCCGGCTCGTTCCTCGTCTGGTTAGTGATTATTCCGCTGATGTCCGCTTTCTTCGGCGCCGAAGTGCTGACGTTCGGCAACGACGCCATCACGGCGACAGTGGGAAGCATGAGTGCGGAACAGATCTTTACGACCTATGCACGCCACATCGGTATCGGCGGCATTGCGACAGCAGGCGTGATCGGTATTATCAATTCATGGGGAATCATCAAGGGCGCAGTCGGCCTGGCAGCCAAAGAGCTGAAAGGAAAGACGGGCGCTGTGCAGACGGAAGAGCTCCGGACACAGAAGGACTTGTCGATGAAAGTAATCGCTATCGGCATCTTTGTGGCGTTGATCGCAACGTATCTGTTCTTCCATTTCGGCGTATTGGATAACTGGTATTACGCGCTGATCGGACTGCTGATTGTCGGCATCATCGCATTCCTCTTCACAACTGTTGCAGCCAACGCGATTGCAATCGTAGGGACAAACCCGGTATCGGGCATGACGCTGATGACGCTGATCCTGTCGTCCATCATCCTGGTAGCTGTCGGACTGAAAGGGACAGCCGGTATGGTTTCCGCACTGATTATCGGAGGCGTGGTTTGTACGGCACTGTCGATGGCCGGCGGTTTCATCACCGACCTGAAGATCGGTTACTGGTTAGGCAGCACACCCGCCAAGCAGGAAAGCTGGAAATTCCTCGGGACATTAGTTTCGGCAGCCACTGTAGGCGGCGTCATCCTGGTCCTGAACCAGTCATACGGTTTCACGAGCGGACAGTTGGCCGCTCCGCAGGCTAACGCCATGGCGGCCGTGATCGAACCGCTGATGAGCGGGTCGGGCGCTCCCTGGCTTTTATATGCCATCGGTGCCATACTGGCAATTATCCTGAACATCTGCAAGATTCCGGCACTGGCCTTTGCGTTAGGTATGTTTATCCCGCTGGAACTGAACACGCCGCTATTGATCGGAGGCGCTATCAGTTGGTACGTGGGCAGCCGCAGTAAAGACCAGGCATTGAACAACGCACGCCTTGAAAAAGGGACATTGCTGGCCTCCGGTTTCATTGCCGGTGGAGCTTTGATGGGTGTAGTGAGTGCTACAATGCGTTTCGGCGGTATAAATCTTGTGAACGAAGAGTGGATGGAAAGCAACTTTGCAGGGGTGATAGCTGTTGTAATGTATATCATGTTAATGTCCTATCTGGCGATAAGTTCATTAAAAGCTAAGAAATAATATGCAAATGTGCCAATGTGACGTTGCACTAAATGTGCCAATCACGATCTTTCATTGGCACATTGGCACATTTACACATTGAATAATTATTAATATGGAAGCACCTGTAGTGAATGTCGGCATCATGCGTGAGAAGGCCGTCTCGTTTGTATTTCATGGGGAATATGTGCATACGGAAACCGGTCAGTTCCTGACCGGAGAACAACGTGTATTGTTTGTAGGCGGAAACATTGTCTTCAACGGCAAGCTATACAAAGAACTTTTCTTCGAGCCCGCCTCCCCCGCCTCGTCCTTCGAACTGAGGCAGTCACTATAGGCCGCAACTTCCACTGGCAACGGCAGGAAGACCAGTGCTTCAAGGGAGCCTTTAACCTCGTCACCTGCAAGGACAGCATCGTTGTCATCAACCAGATAGACGTGGAAGAGTACCTGACAAGCGTAATCTCTTCGGAGATGAGCGCCGGAGCCTCGAAAGAGCTGTTGAAAGCGCATGCCGTCATCTCGCGCAGCTGGCTCCTCGCACAGGTAGAAAAGAACTTCCGCCTGGCGGGAAAAGAGGAAAAGCAGCAGAGCTACTACCGCGACAACGAGCAATTGATACGCTGGTACGACCGCGAAGACCACGAGATATTCGATGTCTGTGCCGACGACCATTGCCAGCGTTACCAAGGCATTACGCGTGCCTCCACTCCGATCGTACAGAAAGTCGTTCATGAGACGCGCGGCGAAATACTGACGGATGTCGAAATGATCTGCGACGCCCGCTTCTCAAAATGTTGCGGAGGCGTCACCGAGCAGTTCGAGCATTGCTGGGAACCGGTTCCCCACTCCTACTTGGCTGCCCTGCGCGACAGCCGCGAAACAACCTTCCCGGACCTTACAAAGGAAGAAGAGGCGGAGAAATGGATACGTTCCGCGCCCGAAGCATTCTGCAATACGTCCGACAAGGAAATACTCAGCCAGGTATTGAACAACTACGACCAGGAAACGACAGACTTCTACCGCTGGAAAGTATCTTATACGCAGGAAGAACTGGCCGAACTGGTGCATCGTAAGAGCGGCATTGATTTCGGGCAGATACTGGACCTCATTCCGGTCAGCCGCGGCACTTCCGGGCGTATCGACCTGTTGAAGATTGTCGGGACGCACCGCAGCTTTACGATCGGCAAGGAACTGGAAATACGCCGCACACTGTCGGAAACGCATCTCTACAGTTCGGCTTTCGTCGTGGACAAGGAAGATATCCGGCTCGATATTCCCGGCCGGTTCGTCCTGACCGGCGCAGGTTGGGGACATGGCGTAGGGCTTTGCCAGATCGGGGCTGCCATGATGAGCGCCCAGGGATATGATTACCGCCAGATTCTCTCGCATTACTTCCCCGGAGCGTCCATTGAAAAAAGGTATTAATCAAAAAGGCTGCGTATCCGAAGATCGCAGCCTTTTCTTTATTGTGTTTACCTATTTGTCTCCGGTCTTGTAAACCGGTCGCCTTAACTCTCCCGAGCTCCAGCTGATACAAAGGAACAAGAAATTAATCACATACGCAAAACAAATTAGATAAAAAGCTAAAATTTCCCTGCGAAATCGACTATTCTACCGACGAAAAGGCATTCCACAACCCGAACTGCAAATAGTGCGTAACGAATAATTAATGTATCTTTGCCGTAAATTTCTAACAAGCAATGAACAGCTACATCATCCTCTTTATCATAGCCGCCTATTTCGGCATCCTCCTGCTGATAGCCTGGATCACGGGACGGAAGAGTACCAGCAACGAAGCTTTTTTCCTCGGTAACCGCAAATCGCCCTGGTATATCGTGTCGATCGGGATGGTCGGGACGTCGCTTTCGGGCGTCACCTTCGTGTCTGTTCCGGGGATGGTGCGCAGCATAGACATGACGTATATGCAGACTGTCCTGGGGTTCTTTTTCGGATATATCCTGATCGCCAAAGTGCTGTTGCCGCTTTACTATAAATTACAACTGACCACCATTTACTCGTATCTGGACGACCGGATCGGGCGGCACAGTTATAAGACTGGAGCTTCCTTTTTCCTGCTTTCCAAGATCGTAGGCGCAGCGGCACGGCTTTACCTGGTCGTGCTGATCCTGCAACATTACGTATTCAGCACCTGGAACATACCGTTTGCCGTCACTGTCGTGATCAGTATTTTCCAGGTATGGCTATACACCTACCGGAGCGGCATTAAGACGATTATCTGGACGGACACGTTGCAGGCATTATGCCTGGTCGCGATGCTGATCGTGATTATCTGGCAGGTCAAAGACAAGATGCAGCTGGATTTCGGCGGTATGGTGCAGACTTTGCAGGCAAGTCCGCATTTCCGCATCTTCGAGTTCGACGACTGGCACAGCACGCAGCATTTCGTAAAACAATTCTTCAGCGGTATCTTTATCACGATCGTCATGACGGGACTCGACCAGGATATGATGCAAAAGAACCTTTCCTGCAAAAGCCTGAAAGATGCGCAGAAGAATATGTACACCTACGGCTTCGCCTTCACGCCGGTCAACTTCCTGTTCCTTTCGCTCGGCGTCCTGCTGGTGGCACTCGCATCCCAGCAGCATATCGAACTGCCCGCAATGAACGATGATATCCTCCCGATGTTTTGCACGTCCGGGATATTGGGACACTCGATCCTGGTCTTCTTTACGATCGGTATCATCGCAGCTGCATTCAGCAGTGCCGACTCCGCCCTGACAGCGCTTACCACCTCTTTCTGTATCGATATTTTAGGGGTGGAAAAGGAACAGGCACAAACTGCCAAGCGTACCCGTCTGGCGGTTCATTTGATGATCTCTGCCTTATTTGCAATAATTATTCTTATCTTTAAGGCCGTAAACAGCCGGAGCGTGATCGACGCGATCTATATGATAGCCTCTTACACCTACGGCCCTTTATTGGGATTATTCGTTTTTGGATTGTTCACGAAGCGGCAGCCGCGTGATAAGTTCGTGCCTTATATATGTATCCTTTCGCCGTTGCTCTGTTTTGCTACGGACTATTTAGTAAAGCAATATACAGGATATGTATTCGGGTATGAAATGTTGATGCTAAACGGCGGCCTGACCTTCTTAGGATTATGGTTCAGCTCCCTGAACACAAAAAGGATTCCCACTATTTTATAATTCGTAATTCATAATTCACAACATGGAAATCAAAAGTGCAGAATTTGTTATCAGTAACACAGACGTGAAGAAATGTCCCGCAGGCAATCTGCCGGAATATGCTTTTATCGGGCGAAGTAATGTTGGCAAATCCTCCCTCATCAATATGCTGACCGGAAAGAAAGGGCTTGCCATGACCTCGCAGAAACCGGGTAAGACAATGCTTATCAATCATTTTCTTATCAACGGACAATGGTA
The DNA here is from genome assembly GCF_003477465.1 of Parabacteroides sp. AF48-14. Classification (NCBI taxonomy): domain Bacteria; kingdom Pseudomonadati; phylum Bacteroidota; class Bacteroidia; order Bacteroidales; family Tannerellaceae; genus Parabacteroides; species Parabacteroides sp. AF48-14. The sequence continues at coordinate 7,006 of NZ_QUDI01000020.1, read as the reverse complement.
TCTGGTCGATCTTCCCGGTTACGGCTTTGCCCAGCGGGGAAAAGAAGGACGGGATAATATCCAGCGGATCATCGAAGATTATATCCTGGAACGGGAACAGCTGACGAATCTTTTTGTCCTGATCGACAGCCGCCACGAACCGCAGAAGATAGACCTGGAATTCATGGAATGGCTGGGCGAGAACGGCATTCCATTCTCCCTTATCTTCACAAAGATCGACAAGATCAGCAAAAGCCGCCTACAGGAAAACCTGAAAGCTTATCAGACAAAACTGCTGGAATCATGGGAAGAACTCCCTCCCATCCTTCTCTCCTCTTCAGAGAAGAAAGAAGGACGGGATGAAATCCTGAATTATATTGAAGAGATCAACAAGAGTTTATGAAACTTACAACACTCAATCACAACTTGGGGTGACAAGAGGTACGGGTGGTATGGAAATCGCCAACAACTTTACCGAAGCCGGCACAGTCTATCCGACTTCGAGAGGGCAGCACCCCGCCGAGTACAGTTGACCAGCCACCGTACTACTGTTTTACATCTTAATAACTGATCCGCATTAATTTACAATGAAATAATTTCTTTCCTGCCGGAAAAGAGCTACATTTGTAAACGTTATACAACCAAAATAAGTAAAGATATGAATACAATGAATTTACAAGGAGAACAGCTCGAACTGTTCAACCAGATTGCCAGGCTTGACAATGAAAGTTTTGTTAAGGTGAAGAAATACGTCAAAAGAATTATCCACAATCGCCATCATGTGAAAGAGGAAAGAGCTATTCTCGATGACATAGATATCGTCACTGATGAAGAAATCGAAAATGCAATGAAACCATTAACTCATGAAGAAAAAGTTAGACGGCTCATTGAAGCTGAGAACGATCCGGTTTATTACACCCATGAAGAAGTAAAAAAAGCAGCTTTAGAATGGCTCAAATGAAAATACACTGGAAACGTAAAGCCTTAACAAAATATAAAAGCATCATACTCTGGTATAAAAAGAAGATGGGAACATCAGCTGCAGGAAAATTTATGCAGGGTATCAATGATGTTGTTGCTGTTTTAGAACAGAATCCTTATATGGGAAAAGAGGAACCAGAACTTAAGGCATACAAAAAGAACTACCGTTCCTTTGTTGAGCACCGCAATCACAAGATTATCTATTATGTAGAAAAAGACACTGTCTACATTGCCGATATTTGGCCTAACAGCCAAAATCCGGAAAACATGAACGAGCGATTGAAATAAAAGACAAAAGTCCGATAAAGGTTTTACACTTTACCGGACTTTTGTCTTTAGTAACTGATCTTGCACCCAACAAAGTAACTTCTTGGAGTTCCCGGTCCATAAATATATTTGGAGTCGCGATCCTTTCCCTGGTCGAAATCGTTCTGATATGCTTCGAAGATATTCTGAATACCGGCATTCAGTTGTAACGTCACCGACTTATACAAGGGGAAATCATAGGACACCTTCATATTCAGATCGAAGAAATCGGAAGTTTTCTCTTCCCGATCTTCCGGAATGTAACCGGCGAGGTGTTGCACTAACATACTGCCCGTATAGGTTCCGGTCAGGGAAACAGCCAGGCGTTTTACCGGAGTAAAAGTAGAGGTGAAATAACCATACACATCCGGCGTACGGAACATCTTCTTCTGAGCCGGAAGATCCGGATTCGTCTCGCTCCACGTCAAGGCTTCTTTGTAACGGCTGCGCTGGATCGTTGCCCCGGCTTGAAACTGCATCCAGGAGTAGGCCATCTTTCCCTCCAGGTTAAGCCCCATCACGCGTGCACCATCCTTATTGCGGCGCTCTAATATCAGGTTGCCCTTGTCATCGTGTCCCTTTTCCTGCAGGAAGAACACATCGTTCAAATCGGTATAGAAACCTTCTACCAAGAAATTCAGCTGGACAGCACCGAAACGATGATAGAAATCAGCCGAGGCACTGATACTTTTCGACTTCTCCTCTTTCAGGTCATCGGCAAGCTGAATAATCGCCACCTCGCCGCCGACAGCCGCCACGTGCAAGTCTTCGTCAAACGCCTGCGGAGCACGGAAACCGCTGGAATAGGATAGACGTAAATTAATGTCCTGCGTCGGATTGAAGCGGATATTTGCCCGGGGACTGAAGATCAGATGATCGATCAGGTTATGCTTGTCAAAACGGCCACCGACCAGGAAACTCCATTTCTCATTCTTCCATTCGTTCTGTAGGAACAGGCTACCGATATAGACCGTCTGATCCACAACACGGTTGTACCCTAACATCTCATCCTTCAGTTCATCGAAGTTATATTCCAGCCCTCCGGTAAACTCAGCCGGCATAAACAAGCACTTATCCGCAGAATAAGAATATTGAGAACCGCCGACAAACGTCATATCCGTCGTATGCCCGTATGCATCCAGATTTTGGTTCGTACCGTAATAGCTCTTACGGTTCGTATGTTGTGCGGAAGTGTATATATTCAGACGGTGCTTGTAGTCTTTGGAGAAAAGATCGAACTTCAGGCCGCCGCCGTTGATGCTGTGATCGGTCTGTTCCGCCACCCAGGCTTCATGGGGCGGCCGGCCGATCTGGTCGCCACCGCGACGGTATTCGCTGATGTTATGATATTCGAAGCCTAATTTGGAATAAGTACTTGTCTTCAGATAGGAACGGAAACCAACCGTACGCGCCTCCAACTGGCCGAGTTCAGAGAAACCGTCTCCGTCGTGGTCATAAGCCGAACGATGGCGGCTCTGGCCGAAGATATAAATCCCCGCCTTATGATCGTCCGTCACAAGGGAAGCATTCAGTGTCGTGTTGTTATCCGGCCGGTCTCCCCCGATCATCGTCAGCGAGTGGGCGATCTGGGCCGAGTTGCGCAAAGGTTCTTTCGTGATGATATTGATCGTCCCGGCAATAGCCGAAGAACCGAAAAGAGCCGAACCGCCGCCACGCATGATCTCGACACGTTCGATCATGTTGGCAGGAATCTGCTCGAGCCCGTAGACTCCGGTCAATGCGCTGAAGATCGGACGGCTATCCACCAATATCTGCGTATAGGGTCCTTCCAGACCGTTGATACGCACCTGCTGGAAACCACAGTTCTGGCAGTTGTTTTCCACACGCACCCCCGGCTGGAAGTTCAGGCCGTCGGCTAACGAAGTCGAATGCGTCGTCTCGAACGTCTTTGCGTCCAACACGTTCACAAGGGATGGTGCCATGCGGCGTGTCGTCTCATTCCGGTTTGCGGAAACGACCACTCCGTCGAGCGACATTGCCTCCTCTTCCGCTTTAAAATCTACTTCCAGCGTCTTGCCCTTTTTCAGTGTCACAGGCTTCTCAACCGTTTTATACCCCATCGTCTTCATAACGATGGTGAATTTGCCTTCCGGCAGGTTCTTCAGATAATAATGGCCTGTCGCATCAGTCGAAGTCCCGATAGTCGTTCCTTTCAGAAAGATTGTAATAAAAGAAAGATGTTCGCCGGTTTTCTTGTCTAATACATGACCGACAATATTTGCATCCGACGGATTCAAAGCCGGATCGCCCTCTGCCCGCATTACTGTAAAGAGACAGCACAGGCATAACGTAAGCGTAATAAATTTATTCATTTCGTTCGTTTTTAATAAAATAGAGATTTAGGCATAAAGAATCTATTCCACCGACAGAATACAATCAGATTGTCGAATGGAACACAGGAATAACCCAATATTTTATTAAACGGCAGGAGGTGCGCGAAGCGACAGTTTCCCCAGGACAGGGATCAAATGGTCCGGATAGACCGGACGTTCGGTTATCTTATAAATCGGTAAAGCATAGAAATGTAATTGTAAAGGATGGACAGCCCCGTCCTGCACATGGACAGTCGTCAGCAAGTGAAACAACTGGATTTCCGACAGGGATGAGTGGTGATGACAAGTGCCATCGGCGGCCTTCTTAAACGGATGCGCGTGAACAATCGTCGTCCCATGCTCGATATGGACGTGCATAAACAAAGAAATACTACTGTAATACCCGATGAAGAGTATCGGCAGCAGCCATTTCATATATTTTACAATTGTCTGTTTCACATTCTATTCCCTGTTCAATTGAGATTGCAAAGATAAAGCGAATCCTTGACATCTGCAATATCATATTTTCATAAAAGAGAGGAAAGAGCGGCAACTAAATGTAAGCTATCAATACCATTATCATAATAATTTGTTACTTTTGTGCTCGATTTTCAAAAGACACATAACAATATAAAAACTATAAAGTCTATGGCTAAGATTACTAAAGAAGAAGCTCTCCGCTATCATGCGGAAGGCAAGCCGGGAAAGATTGAAGTCGTTCCCACCAAACCCTATAGTACACAGACAGACTTGTCGCTGGCTTATTCGCCCGGCGTAGCAGAACCCTGTCTGGAGATTGAAAAGAATCCGCTGGATGCCTATAAATATACATCTAAAGGAAACTTAGTTGCCGTAATTTCAAACGGAACGGCCGTATTGGGATTAGGTGATATAGGCCCATTGGCAGGCAAACCGGTTATGGAAGGAAAAGGACTGCTGTTCAAGATATTCGCCGGCATCGACGTGTTCGACATCGAAGTCAACGAGAAAGACCCGGACAAATTCATCGAAACGGTAAAGGCCATCGCTCCTACCTTCGGAGGTATCAACCTGGAAGACATCAAAGCTCCGGAATGTTTCAAGATCGAAACACGCCTGAAAGAGGAACTGGATATTCCGGTGATGCATGACGACCAGCACGGAACAGCAATCATATCCGGTGCCGGCTTGATCAATGCATTGGAAATTGCAGGTAAGAAAATCGAAGATGTAAAGATCGTCGTGAACGGAGCCGGAGCTGCATCCATCTCTTGCACGAAGCTGTACATCATGCTGGGAGCCAAGAAGGAAAATATTATCATGTGTGACAGTAAAGGCGTTATCTCTACACATCGTACGGACCTGAACGAATCGAAGAAATTCTTTGCCACCGACCGCGATATCAAGACACTGCAGGAAGCAGTCGTTGGTTGCGACGTGTTCCTCGGCCTGTCCGTAGCCAACGTCCTGACGCAAGATATGGTCCGTTCCATGAACGAAAACCCGATTGTCTTTGCACTGGCAAACCCGAACCCGGAAATCTCTTATGCAGACGCAATGGCTTCACGCGACGATATCATCTTTGCGACAGGCCGCTCGGACTATCCGAACCAGATTAACAATGTATTGGGTTTCCCCTATATCTTCCGCGGCGCATTGGACACACACGCCAAGGCAATCAACGAAGAAATGAAGTTAGCTGCCGTTTACGCAATCGCCGAGCTGGCCAAAGAACCGGTTCCCGACGTTGTGAACGCCGCCTACAAGCTGAAACGGACGACTTTCGGACGTGATTACATCCTGCCTAAAGCACTCGACCCGCGCTTGCTGACACGTGTTTCCTGTGCGGTTGCCAAAGCGGCTATCGAATCGGGCGTTTCCCGCAAGACGATCACCGACTGGGACGGCTATGCCAACCATCTGCGCGAAATGATGGGATATGACAACAAACTGCTCCGCCGCTTCACCGATATGGCAAAGGCCAATCCGAAACGTGTGGTATTCGCCGAAGCCAACCATGTCAATATGCTGAAAGCCGCTGCCGAAGCCAAGGCCGAAGGTATCTGTATTCCGATCCTGCTGGGTAACGAAGAACGCCTGGCCAAGATTGCTGCAGAAGAAAGCATCAGCCTGGAAGGCATTGAAATCGTCAACCTGCGCCACGATCGCGAAACGGAACGCCGCCACCGCTACGCCAAGATCCTGTCGGAAAAGAAGGCCCGCGAAGGCGTCACCTATGCCGAGGCCTGTGAAAAGATGGTCGACCGTAATGCATTCGGTATGATGATGGTTGCGACAGGCGACGCCGACGCATTCGTAACGGGTGTCTACAGCCGCTATTCCGAAGTAACCAAGATGGCGGAACAGATCATCGGTATCCGTCCGTCATACACGCATTTCGGTGCACTGAACATCCTGACTTGCAAGAAAGGTACATTCTTCATTGCCGACACGCTGATCAACCGCCACCCGTCGACGGAAGTCTTGATCGACATCGCCCGTCTGACCGAAGACGCAGTGAAGTTCTTCGCCCATGAGCCTGTTATGGCTATGCTGTCATACTCGAACTTCGGTTCCGACAAACAGGGCAGCCCGCTGAAGGTTCACGATGCGATCAACTATCTGCACAAGAACTATCCGGAGATGATGGTAGACGGTGAAATGCAAGTTAACTTCGCCCTCGACAAGAAGCTGCGCGACGAAATGTATCCGTTCAACAAGTTGAAAGGTCAGGATGTCAACACGCTGATATTCCCGAACCTGAGTTCAGCCAACAGTGCCTACAAGTTGCTGGATACATTAGGCATCACCGAAACGATCGGCCCGATCCAGATGGGGTTGAACAAACCGATCCACTTCACTGACGTAGAAAGCTCTACGCGCGACATCCTGAACCTGACGACTGTTGCCGTCGTAGACGCAATCGTGCAGGAACAGATTGAGAAAGGCGAATAAACGTTCAGTATGCCAAAATAAAAGTGCCCTCAAAAGCTGCTGTATAGCTTTTGAGGGCACTTTCTTTATTCTTTACTAACGCGCAACAGTTGCTCAGAAACCTAATATTACCGCAGGAGGAATATTCAGAACTTTGCATATCATACGCGCTATTTTTAAGGTCGGTTCAGACCGTCCATTCAAATAATCGCTAACACGGGAAGGACTCACACCAATTTCCTTTGCAAAATCCTTTTTAGACATCCCCTTATCTTCTAATGAGGCGGTTCGCGAACCACCCCTATGAAGTCTGTTTGGTTCACTTCTGGCAAGTTTTGAACCTCCTGCAAATCTGATGAATATTACAATAACCCCCATTTCGGACGTTTTTCTATTTCGTCCGAAATTCTGATCGATTTTAGATTGACTCTTTTCACGGTTTAAACTCCCCTTCCTGACAATAGAAAAAACGAGGTGCGCAGCCCGTTCCGAAA